>JADLEX010000160.1 GCA_020845895.1 Deltaproteobacteria bacterium
CGCACCTCGACGCATCCGCTGAACTCGGGCTTCATGCTCTTCAACGTGCCCGCGGATGGCCCGTACGACTTCACCGCGACCGTGGACGAGGAGGAGGAGACCTCGACGAACGCCCCGCAGGTCTTCGCGTCGTCGGTGACGATGACGTACCTGGTCTACGGCGGCGAGTACGAAACGAACCCGACGCCGACGGGCTGCGAGTGAGCCATTCCTGAACCACACCGCCCCGGGAGCGCACGCTCGCGGGGCGGCAGGGCCTTCTTGTATTCGCTTCAGTTCACGACCACTTCGATCCGTACCAAATCCTGGGCCGCGAGATCGAGAGGGATGCGGTAAAACCCCTGCGGTCCCGGCGAAACGACGACGGTGGCGGCAGGCTCGGCGCCGGGGCGCGTCGCGCGCACGCCGATCGGATTCGCGAGGCCGTATCGTTCGCCTTTGAACACGAGCGAGGTCGCGATCGATTGGTCGCTCGCGTTTGCGACGAAGAATGCGATGCGCTTGGGATCGCCCGGCGCGGCGAACGCGGACACGATGACGGGCTGCGATGGCCAATCCCCGCGGTGTTCGTGCGTCGGCCCGTTGATGGACGAGTAGAAATCGTACGAGAACGACACGGGTGCGGGAATGGGATCGAGTCCCGGCGGCGGCAGCATGCGGCCCGCCGTCAGCCACGGATTGCCGAGCGCGAGACGTAGCTCGATGCACCGACGCAGGTACTCGACCTTGTCGGGATCGGCCTCTTTCAGATTGTCTTTCGTCCACCCGCGCAGCCCCGCGCGATCGATCCACCCCGTTTTGAACGAACAGGGATACCCGCCCGGGCAAGACACGGCCTCGGGGCGAATCGTCGCGAACAATTCGGGGTGTTCGTTGTAGTAGATCAGCTCAAGCAGACCGCCGTTGATGTAGTTATACGCCGCGACCCAATACCAAGCGTCGCCGATGGTGTCGGAGATCTGGACTTTGCCGCCCACGCGCACCGGACCGAAGGCGTGCGTGACGTATTCCATGAGCGGAATCTGACGCGCCCAGCCTTCCATCAACAGGCGGTTGAGTTTGACGAACCGCGGTGCGTCGGCGGGCGATTTGCCGTCGGAACTTCGGTAAGGTCCGTCACCCGGCGCGCCGAGATGGTAGTAGTCGATGAAGTCCACGAACGGCTCGGTCACGTTTTCGATGCCGAATCCGAAGTCGGGGTCCGTCTGCGCGGCGCGTTCGAAGATTCGTCGTTCGGACTGCGTGATGAATCGCCCCCACCCCATCTGCGGATGATCGTGCGAGTAGCCTCCGAGCCGGTCGAAGCAATACTGACCCAGGAGCGTGACCGGGATGTCGTAATACAGCCCATCCATCACGCGATCGGCCGCGAGATCCCCCTCGTGCTCGAGCAGGTTCCGGCGCCATTCGATGAAGTCGCGCGTTTTCGAAGCGGCCGGGCAAATCGAGTGCACATCTCCGTCAACGTCCTTGATGTCGAAGGAGAGCGGTTCGATCTTCCCCGAAAATCCGACGATGGCTTTTTCGATCCAGGGCGCTCCGAGATCCTTGCTTTCGAGGAGATTGCCGTGCCATCCCGTCCACCCCGGCGTGCCCGTATGGAGGAAATTGTCGAACACGAAGGGATAGACCAGATCGCCGCGCTCGCGGACCTGGCGCATGGCGTGCGTGAAGCCGGGACGAAACGGAACCCAATATTTGTCGATCCAACCGGCCTGGTAGAAGGCGTAGTCGTATCCGCCGAAGTCCGCCCCGTTGGGGCCGAAATCCCACCCCATGGTGAAGAGCACGCCGTCCCCGGGAACGAATCCGGTGAACAGTTCATGGAAGACGCGCATCCATTCGGATTGATCGACCTTGGACGAGAGGCCGAAGACACCGACGCCCATCTTTTCGAAGACGCTACGGCGCGGCTCGGGGCGCTTTTTGACGACGTTCTGAGCCCAGACCTGCGTCTCGGCCCACCGGCGGTAGATCTCGCCCGCGGCCGCCCAGTCGCCGTACTCCATCGTTTCCAGACGAACGGGGCGATCCTGCGTGAACTCGCCCGGTTCGTTTCCGCGCGGCCCGTCCACCGCCCAGTTCATCGACGTGACCGCCAGCGTGGGAACGCCGTTCGGAGCGGCGGGGCGCGTATGCATGAACCGGAAAAACCGCTCCGTCCACAGGTCGTCTCGCGCATAAAGGGCGAATCCGCCGCCCGCCGCCTGCGAATAGTACGCCACCAGCGGCAGCATGGCCTCGTGACCGGAGGGGTACTGAAGATCTCCCAGAAAGAAATCCTCGGCCTGGTGCATCCGACGCAGTGCCGCGAGCGGGTTGCGAATCTCGACACCGCTCTCGATCGGTGCGGCGAATCGGTCGCCCCCCCCCCCGGCGGAAAGCATCGCCAGCCCGGCGAACTGCGGCCATGTGGCCGAAAAGATCATCGCTCCGGGCACACTCGCGCTGAACCGGAACTCGGCCCAGCCCTCGGCCGCGGGCATGTCGATCGTCGCCGTGAACGTCCAGCCCCGCTCCTCTTTCCAGGCGATTGTGACCGACGTGCCCCCGGGATACCGGGCTTTCTCCTGCCTCTTGATCTCGGGATTCGCATGGAGCGAAAGTCCCTTTCGGGGGCCGTAATCGACGGGCTTGTAGCCGCCGTCGCCGTCGGATTCGAGTAACTGGATGGAAAACGGCGTGAGCCCGAGGAGATTGGTCGAGGTATCGAGCAGCGAAATCGACTTCCTGATGTCGCGAACCGACACGATATGGCCGGATGAAGGTTCGATCGAGATCTCGATGGCGCCGTTGGCGAAGGTGACGGCGTCCGACGGGACGATGCGGCTGCCGGGATTGAGGGAGGGATTCCCGATGCGGCGCTGCGCCTGCTTCCAAAGCCCGCCAGGGGTCGCCGCGTTTCTTTCGCTTTCGTCATGGCAGTTCATGCAACAAACGGAAACAACCAGCAGGAGAATCGGAAGCAACCAAAGCTGTTTTTTCGGGTGAGATAACTTCATGCCGATTCCGTGATGGAAGCGCCCATGTTAGGCGAACTCTCGTCACGTCACAACAACGCATCTGAACCGGAATCGGCCGTATCGGTGTGAAAGTGAAGGGAATTTCCAAAAATTCAGCGCATCAGGAACCGGGCCGACGCGTTTTTCGGGATCAGACGACGGTTTTCGAACGCGAACTCGGCGGCGCCGGAGGTCGGTTGCGCTCCGGGAAGACCGCGGTAGTGCACGGACACATCCGTTCGCTCGCCGGACTCGCAGATCAGGATCTCGTGCGAGCGCGTCGCGGTCATGCCGGTCTTGTCGAGCACGGACACATCGGTGCGTGAACGCAGAGCCAACAGTTCCGAAAGCGCCTCGCGTTCCGACGCCGTGTGGCCGCACAGGTCCACTCCTCGCCCAATGCCGCCGGGGACCGGCGGATCGACCATGTGGCGCATCGACGTCGCCCCGCCGATGACCGTTATCAGGGCGATGGCGACGCCGATCCGAATAACCCATGGAATCGTGCGGGACATGTCGGCCTCAGTGATACCGGCGCATCAGGCTCACGACGATGCCCTGAACGCCGACGCGGTGCGACTCGTACACCTGCGACTCGAACGCGGGGTTCGCGGGGACGAGCGTGATGAATCCGTTGTGTTTCTGAATCTTTTTGACGGTGGTCTCGGCCTCGTCCACGAGCGCGACGACCACCTGGCCGTTCTCGGCGCTCGCCTGACGTCGAATGATGAGAATGTCGCCGTCGTGGATTCCCTCGTCGATCATCGAATCGCCCTCGACGCGCAGCGCGAAATGCTCCCCGTGACGCAGGAAATTCTCCGGCAGGGCGACCGTGTCGAGGTCGTCGCGGGTCTCGACCGCGGGAATCGGCAGACCGGCGGCGATGTTTCCGAGAATCGGCACCTCGACGACCGCCGCGAGGTCCATGTGCGCGGGCCGGATCGACCGACTGCGGTTCCAGTCCTTGGCCAGCACGTCCATTTTTTCGAGCGCCGTGATGTGCTGGTGCACCGTGGCCACGCTCGACAGCCCGAAGTGCGCCGCGATCTCGCGCATGCTGGGGGCATAACCCTTCGTCGCCAGATGCTCACGGATGTAATCGAGAATCTGCTTCTGCCGTTTCGTGAAACGCATGTGGGACCTCCTCCAACGGTTCAAGTCGATCACGTCTTGCCGTACCGCCGTGGCGGGAAACCCGACCTCGGCTGTTCGGCGCGAATTTTTCTGATCCCACATCCCACCCCCCGCTCACGGACGCCGGTCGGCGCCGGGGGAAGGCGCAAACCGAGGGGAGACGTCCGTTCGGGTATGTTCGTTTTCTGTTCGCGATAGTAAACCGAACAGAAATCGAATGTCAATCCGAAAAAGGGGATTCCCGGGAGGAGTATGACCCTATCTGTCGTACTGGATCGACGGACGCGGCATCCGCGTCACGGCAGGAAGACGAAAACTCCGAACTTGAATCCGAATTCCCGGGCGTTTTCATCCACGCTCTCGGTCTCGACGCTCGAGACCTCGTTGCCGTTCGAATCGGCGGAAATCGTGGAGGTCTCGTCGTCGCCGCCGAGCGTATACCCGCGATAAAACAGCGCCGGGGCGAGGCCCACCTGCCCGCCGGCGAGCTGGATATTGGCGCCGGCCTCGAGTTCGTACGCGGGGAATCCCGAGTAGCTGTCCGAGGTGGCGAGGCCGACCTCGGGCTCGGTCTCCACCGTTCGCGCATTGTATCCGATGGTCAAACCGCCGTAGGGATCTACGATGGCGTCGAGCGGAAAGAACCAGAGCGTCTGCAATCCGATCATCACGTCCGTGGACGTCTCGATCGTGTCGTTGTCGTCGAGGCTGCGATCGTAGTCGTATTCGACCGCGACGCCGATCTCCCACGTCCGCACGGGGAAATAGCCGATTTTCGTGCCGAGGCCGAAGCGTGTGTGGTCGGTATCCGTGTTGCCGGAATTCTCGCGATCGACGGCGACGTTGTTGAAACTGAAGTTGGCGCGCGTGGAGCCTGAGAGGAACCACGTGCCCGATTCGTAAACGCGGTCCGGGTCGGCACCCAGAGCCGTCGCCGGAATCGTCAGCGCCAGGATCGCCAGGACCGCACCGAGCCGTTGAAACATCGTCATATCAATTCTCCTTCTCGGAAATTCCAGAAGAATCGGGCTAAAAAGTCAATCGGCCCGGAGCGTGCGCCCCGGGCCGATCGGATCGATGCGCGTTCGATTTACCAGAAGAAGTTGAAGCCGACCATGAAGCCGATGTCCATGTTCGACATGCTGGAGTCGGTGTCCGCCGTGGTCGACTTGCCGGTCGCCGGCTCGGTCTCGACCGACGTCGCGCCCGACATGCTGGCGTAGGAGATGTAGAGCGACGGATCGATCGCGAAGTTCTTCGTCACGAAGAACGCGATACCGGCGCGCGGCATGATGATGAAGCCGGAGCCGTCGGTCGTGGTGGTCGTGGTGTCGACATCGTTGCCGGCCGGGGTCTCATCGACCATTTCGGTGTTGGCCATGCCGTACTGCAGCGCGATGCCCACGTAGGGGGCCGAGAAGCCGCGGCCGCTGAAGTAGTAGTTCACCTGAACGCCGAGGCCGAACAGATAGCCGCTGCTCGTGTCTTCGGACTCGGTGCCGCCATCGGGCTCGGTCGTCGTCGTGTCGCTGTTGTACATGAGCGACAGAACGGGTCCGATCTCGAAGCCGTCGGACACGAAATAGCCACCCTGAATCGTGTTGATCGAACCCGGGAAGTAGGTCCCGTAGGGGTTCGACAGGCCGATTCCCGTCTGGAAGCCGGCGAACAGCGTGCCCTTGTCGATGTTCTTGTCTTCCTTGCCGGCGAACGCACTCGTCGCCATCAGCAAAACCAGTCCGGTCACCATCAGGATGCGCAGAGCTTTGGTCATGGTCCTTCTCCTCTGGATGTGGAACAGCGATAAACCACCACCTCTTCGAGCCCGAGCGGTCTGGATTTCGGCGTTGGTTGACCTCGACAATATCCCGTCGCGACGAAATGTCAAGCATTTTTTTAAGGAATGCACCCGAACGTCTTGAAAAAGCTCATTTTACACCTTCGCCCCGTCACGGCCCACGCGGCGGTTTCCGGCGACTTGACGTTCGATTTGCGAGACCTTTGTCTCGCCCCACGGACGGAATGTAATCACCCAAATCCCGTTGGCAATACGGTCCTGCGCTTTTTCTCTCTTGACGGCGATCCGAAGGTCCCTTTGTGGGGTTCGCCCGTGTTTCGCGATCGCGCGCTTGCGTTTTCGCCGAACCGATCCCATCGTCATCGCGAGGGCTGCTTCCTTGGGGGTTTCCGGGAACGTTTCCGCGCGTCGCGGCGTTTTATGGAGACGAAAGCCGCCTTCCGCGGCGAGAAGGATCATCGCGAAATGAAGGATACTTTGGCAGGTGACGGGAACCTAGGAAAGAAACCGTTCGTGACAATTTCTTTGATGATCGCGCTGGTGATCGCGGCGATTGCCCTCGCGATCTTTGCCCGACCGGCCAAACCCGCCGGGGCGACCGAGGTCGTTACCCCGAGCGCAAAGCTGACCGAACTGAAATCGAAGTTGTTGGGGAGCGTTTCCATGAGCGACAAGGTGACCAAGAATGCGGATGAGTGGAAGAAAGACCTGACGCCCGAACAGTTCCACGTGCTTCGCGAAAAAGGCACGGAGCGCGCCTTCACCGGCAAATATCACGACAACCACGCCGAGGGCGTATACGTGTGCGCCGGGTGCAGGAATCCCCTCTTTTCGTCGGAAACGAAGTTTGATTCCGGAACCGGCTGGCCGAGCTTCGGGCAGCCCATCGAGCCGGGCCGCGTGGAAAACCACAAGGATCGGTCGTTTCTCATGGTTCGCGCGGAGGTTGTGTGCGCGCGTTGCGGCGGACATCTCGGCCACGTCTTCGACGACGGCCCCAAGCCCACGGGCCAGCGCTATTGCATGAACTCCGCGGCGCTCGAGTTCATCCGCGCGGACAAGTGACAAGCCCGGCCTGAGCTAACACCCACACCCGCCGGCGTCGTCATCGTCGTCGCCGGATGCGTCGTCATCGTCGTCGCCGACATCGTCGTCATCCGCGACGTCATCGTCACCGGACGCATCGTCGTCAGCCATGTCGTCGTCGCCGACATCGTCGTCACCCACATCGTCATCGGCGTCATCATCGCTGTCGTCGTCCGCGTCGTCGTCGTCCTCGATCAGATCGGGCGGCGATACAAACGTGTAGCCGTCGTTCTGCACCTGCTCCACCAGATCCATCAGGTCATCGAAGTCGATTCCCGGATAGGCGCAGAACGACATGACCGCGTCACGCACGATCGAGAGCCGATCGATCTCGGCCAGCACGTCCGCGCTCTCCTGCCCGTCCACGCCCGGAATCACGCACCCCAGCGTCGACGGCAGAATCCCGAGCCGCGAGCTTCCGACCGGCGAGCGGTACGGCATGAGCTGGCTGCGTGCGTCGGGGTATTCGGCGGCGAAGGTCGGCGCGGCGTCCGGCGGCAGCGGGAACACGAAGGGCTGGTCGAGGTAGTTGTCGAAGTAATCCGCGAACACGATGTAGTCGCCGTGCGACGCCATGTGCCACGGCGTCTCCCAGTATTCGGGGAACAGATCCTGATCCTCGAACTCACCCAGCCCCAACTCGATGCGGTCGCGCACCCAGTTCTCGGAGTCGTACGGCAACGGGATGCCGTAGCCGTTTTGCACGAACTCCGAATCGCCCGTCGTCCAGTCGTCAAACTGGTGCGTCACGCCGTACATGACGAGCGACACGCTGTTATCCACGAGGCCGTGCAACGTCTCGACGAGCGCGGGATCGTCGTCGAGGTGGAACTCGGTGCCCGGATCGAAGAGGAAGCCCTGCGGGTCCATGAAGATCGGGATCACGCACACCGTGGACGGCACGTCGAGATCGACGAGGCCCTCGTAGAGCTCGGTCAGGTATTCCTCGTCGATGGTGCCCGGCGCGAGCGCGTAGAAGCGGAACATGGCTTGCTTCACCGAATCCACGCCGGTCTCGTAAAACTCGTGCAGCACGTCGGCGAGCACGAGCATGCGGTCGTCCTCACCCTCGAAATAAAACGGAATCTCCGCGAAAAAGCACAAATCGCCGCCGCACAGAAAGTGCGGGACGTCCTCGCCCGGATCGCCCGCGTCGGTGATGTACGAAAACACGGTGACGTCGCCGTCGATCTCGACGTCGAAGTACGACCACTCGGTCGTGCGATCGAGCACGCGCTCCTTGTAGAGAATGCCGTCCTCGCCAGCTCCGTCGTTGTATCCGAGCCCGTGGAAGCCGAAGGACCCCGAGCCGTCCATGAACTCGCCGAGCTGTTCGAAATCCTGCCCGATCCACATCGCGCGGTGCGTCCCGTCCGCGAGGTCGGCGAGAAAGTCGGCGGGTACCGCGTTGCTGCCCCACTCGTCGGCGTAGAGCACATGGTCGAAGTCGCCCATTTCGCCCGCGGCATAATCCGCGATGTCGCGCGTCACGACGTCGGCGTCGAAATGCCCCGCGAGGTTGTAGAGCATGTTCGCGTGGATCACGCCCTCGCCGCTCGGGTTGCCGTTGTCGTAGTAGATCACCGACGCCGCGTGCGCGGGCGTAGCGGCGATCAGCGCGAACAACAGGACCATGGCCGGTTTTTTCATCGCGAACTCCAAAAAAGCAGACCCCTACCGGTGCGGATTCAAGCCCGATGTCCCCTTATCGGTCGATTGCCGACATCACCAAAGGCGGTTTTTCCCACGAAAACGCTCTTCCCAGTCGGTTCAATCCACGTATGCTGGCGAGATCCTTGGAGAAATCGCCATGTCCGACGACCGCGACCCGATCGCGATCGACGCCGGTTTCGAAATCGTCGCCGAAAACGACCGCGTTGTTTTTGCCGATCGCCAGACGCTCGCGCCCGCCGTCGCCACGTGGGTCACCGGCGGTATCGGGTTTCTTTTCGTCGCCAACGGCGCGGTACAGGCCGCCATGGCCGCCTCGGGGCGCAGCCTGTGGGCGCTCGCCGGCGGCCTTGGCGCGGGCGGCGTCGTCATGATCTTCGTCGCCACACGCATCTATCGGGTCTATCGCGATCGACGCGACCGACCCATCGATCAAATTCCCGACCGCCTCGTCGCCCACACGGCGGAGCGCACGCTGCGCACTGCCGACGGCCGCGCCCTCGCGCGCTTTGACGAACTGCGCATCGCGAGCGGGATCGACATGATGGACAGCTCGCGCGGGCTGATGCGCATCGTCACCATGAAGTGGCCGAAGGGTTCGCGGCGGATCTTCAAGACGAACGGCAAGGACGAGATCGAACGCGTGGTGAACGAACTCGTCCGGAGGGGGATCGGCGCGAAGTGAGTGCGCGATAGCCCTCACCCTTGCCCCTCTCCAGTCTGACGGGAGAGGGGTGGCGAGCGAAGCGAGACGGGGTGAGGGGTCCGCTACCCCGCCTTCGCGGATACGAGCCGGATGATCCGCCAATACCCAGGCGAAAACGGACTCGCTTCGTAAACGCCACGCTCACGCAGTAATCGGTGCATCGCGCGCAGGCGATAGTGCGGCGCGGTCATCAGCGCGTGGTGCTCCAGGTGATAATTCACGTGGTGCGGCGCGACGGTCAGGCGCGCGACGATGTTCGCCGCCGTGGTGCGCGTGTTGCGATACTGATCGTCGGTCTTTTCGGTGCACGCGTGCTCCGCCATCGAACGAATGCGGATGATCAGGCTGAACGTCGTCATCCACGCGCCGACCCACAGCCCGTAAAGCCACCCGTGTCCAAGCGCGACGAGGATCGCGGCGAGCGCGAGATTGGTTGCGATCACCGGAGCGAGATTGCACGCGCCGACCTTCAGCACGTCAAGTTTCGTGCGTCCCGTCTGATTGATCGGCACGACGCCGACGGCGGCGGTGACGGCGTTCGGTCGCCACGCGGCGAGCGCCATCGCGCCGGCGATCACACCCCACGTCACGGCGACGGACCACGCGCAGCGCAGATCGGACGTGCGCGTCAGATCGCGAATCTCGTCATGGGTCAGAATGTCGGTGATGGCGGTGGTCACGGGGTGCATCCTGCCACGAGCGCGCCGACCGGGACATTGATCGCCGTCATGTGGGCGCGGGATCAATGCGCCGCGCGAAGCCCCTTCACGAACTCTCCCACCGCCTTCGGGTCCTCGTCGCGCATGACGCGCAGCACGCCCTCGCGCATGCCGTGCTTGATGGCGCGGTAGGTGCGCGGGTCGGCCGCACCGAGCTTGGCCGCCATCGCCACCGCGCGCGGCACGAGCGTTTCGGCGGTGCACAGCTCGTCGATGTAGCCCAGCGCCTGCGCCTCGGCCGCGGTGAACTTGTCGCCCGTGAGGAACATGTCGCGGACCGAGGCAGGCGGCAGAATGTCCTTGAGGATCGCGCTCATCCCCGGCCAGAAGGGGATGTTGATCTGCACCTCCGGCAGACGCACGAACCCGCGCTCCATCGTCATGAGTCGATAGTCCGCGCACGCGGGCAGGATGCACCCCGCGCCCACACTGTGGCCGCCGATCGCCGCGATGAGCGGTTTGCCGAAGCCGGTCCACGTGGCAAGGATCTGGTGCAGCAGCTCCAGAAATTCGCGCACGTTCTCGGGGTCTTTCGCGCCCTGCTCCATCATCCACGCGAGATGCAGGCCCGTCGAAAAATACTTCTCGACCGAAGACGCCACGACCACGCCGCAGACCGACGCGTCGCACTCGAGCTCGGCGAGCGTCTCCAGATTCGCGCGCAGGAACGGCGTGGTGAACTGATTCTGCTCGCCGTAGCGCCAAGTGATGACGGCCACGTGGCCGTCTTTCGTCACGTCAAAGAATTCCATGAGACCCGTAGTGTCCCCCGAAGTCGAGACGGGAGCCTGTCCCATTCTCCGTGGAAAGTGGATCGGCGGTTCGGTTGAACATGGTTACGCCACGCCCTCTTTCCGGTCAAGCTCCGCGCCCGCATTGAGGGCGGACTGAAGCATCCACAGGTCCTTGTA
>JADLEX010000161.1 GCA_020845895.1 Deltaproteobacteria bacterium
TCACAATTCCAAACCTGGCGCGGGATCGTTCCCACGGCGGGGATAAAGCCGAAAAATATTAGGGAGTCCGCATGGTTGCGTCAACGTAGGTCAACCGACCGATCGGACTTGTCCCCGCCGATCGGGATCGAACGAAAAGTTGTCGATGGCCTGCACGCCGGCGTGCGGTTGCGCGTTGCAGCCCGACGCCCGCGGGGCTAAACTTTTTTGGCCCGCGATGGAGCGGGTCCCGAAAGGTTGATGACAATGACGATTCTTTGGTCCCGGCGATGGTGCGCGGTCCTGGCGCTGGCGATCCTGACGGTGTTTTCGGCATGCGCGGGCGGCGGCGACGATGACGACGACGATGGCGGCGGCGGCTCGGTCGAAGCGTTGTGCGCGAGGATTTCCGAGTGCGACCTGGGAGCCGCGCTCGGCATCTCTTCGATGGACGACTGCCGCGGTTTCGCGGACACCTTGGACGATGCGACGCTGCAATGCGTTCTGAATGCGAAATCCTGCGAAGAAGTGAAGGAGTGTCTCGGTCTGGCGGGCACGGACGATGACGCGGACGACGACACGGACGACGACGCGGACGACGACTCGACCTACGAGTGCGTGGAGGAACCGTCCCTCGTGGACATCGAGCCGGAAACGCCGGAGATGACCGACGAGGAACTCTACGCATTGCGTTGCCCGGATGCGGCGGACCCGGAGGCGTACGAAGAGGTGACGCTCCAGTATTCGAGCGACGCTCTGTCGACGGGGAGCACGGCCTGGGATGCGGGATCGATGGAAGGCGTACGGTTCACGCCGGAACATCCCTTCCACCTGAAGAGTCTGGAGTTCTATTTCTACAACGATTGCGGCGACGTGAACGTGCGCATCGTACCCGATCTGCTGGGCTCCGTGTTCGTGGTGGACGGCGATCTGACCGACCCATTCCGCGCGGCCATTCCCAGCGAATCCGAGTGGTCGGAACTGCCGGTCCCCCAGTGGGACTTCGTACGCGAGCCGGAAGAGACGTTTTGGATCGTCTACGAGCACATCCAGAAATATCCCTACCTGGGCCAAGACGATCTGACAAATGACTACCGCAGCGCCTTCTGGAATGAAGAGTGGGCGCTGACAAACTCGCCGTGGACGCACGGCAATCCCGCCCGCAATTACATGGTCCGCGCGCATGGCAACTACTTCTGCAAGCAGGAAGACAAGTGGTTTTCCGACGCCACCGCGGATGTCGATCTCGGGCCCGATCTGCATCGTCAGCGGACGGTTTGGGCCGACATCAATAACGACGGTTGGGACGACGTGGTGGTTTCGACCGGTGGATACGAGGAAAATGGTTTTTCGGTCTTCCTGAACGACGAGGGGACATTCACCGACATCACCGACGCATCGGGGCTCAATGGCTTCGGCGCGGGTGTGGCACTGCTGGCCGATTTCGACAACGACGGCAACCTCGACGCGTACCTCGGCGTGAACACGCCGCAGGACAACGTGCTCGATTACTACTCGACGATTCTGCTGGGCGACGGGCTCGGGGCATTTACCGAGGTTCCCGATAACGGCGTCGACGTGCTGTTCGATGTGACGCTCTACGAAGTGGACGTCACGCGCCGGCCCAGCCACGTGGCGATCACGGCCGCGGACTACGACGAGGACGGCATCGTCGATCTTTACGCGGGCAACTGGGAGATCGAGTATCCCTACGCCGCGTCGTACCCGGATATTCTTTTCCACGGCAATGGCGACGGGACGTTCGAAGACGCGTCCGATGGTTCGGGGATCAATCCCTACAATCGACCGGCTTACGGCGCGTCCTTCGGCGATTACAACAACGACGGATGGGCCGACATCGGCGTGGCCAACTACGGCGGTTCGCCGAATTACCTGTTCGAGAATCAGGGCGACGGAACATTCGTCGAAGTGGCCATGGAGAAGGGCTTCGCCCGTGGAGGCGACGGCAAAAGCGGCACGTCATTCGGCATCGACTTCGGCGACATCGACAACGATGGCGACCTCGATGCCTATCAGTCGAATATCCAGCACCCGCGGTACGAAGGTGTGACGGGCGGCAGCGTGCTGCACGAAAACGCCGGTACGCCGGACTTTGCCTACACCGACATCACGACCGCCCGGGGAATTTCGCGCGACGAGGGCGAGATCGACGGCAGCTTCGCCGACTTCGACAACGACGGCCGCCTCGATCTGTTCGTCTCCGATCTCTACACCGGGCATTACGGGCGCCTCTTCCGGCAGATGGAAGACGGCACATTCGAGAACGTCACCTACGAGTCGGGCATCTTCATGCACGATTGCACCAATCACGCGTGGGGCGATGTCGACATGGACGGCGACCTCGACCTGCTCGTCACCCGACGTTCTGACGGCATGCAGGTGCACCTGTGGCGCAACGAAATCGGGCAGGACAACAACTGGGTGACGTTCCGGCTCGAAGGCGACGGCGTGGCGACCAATACCAGCGCTTGCGGCGCGCGCGTCACGCTCGTCGCGGGCACGCTGACGCAGATCCGCGAAGTTCAGTGCGGCCGCGGCCACGCGAGCGCGGGTCCGTCGCTGCCGGTCGAGTTCGGGCTTGGGTCCGCGGCGACCATCGATTCGGTCACGGTGGATTGGCCGGGCGGGGCGGAGGAAACCTGGGATGACCCGCCGATCGAGCGGTTCATCCGGCTGGTTCAGGGGCAACCGACGCTCGAGTACTATGACGAGTGAGCCCGAAGCGCCCGAATCGCTCTCTCGGCCGGTATTCGCCGCGCTGCTGATCGCCGCGACCGCGATCGCGGCATTTCAAGTGCGTTCGTTCTGGGCTTATGCTCAGGACGACGCGTTCATCACGTTTGCGTACGCGCGTCATTGGATCGAAACGGGCCGGGCGCTTTACCGGCCCGACGAAACCGTCATCGGGTACTCGAATCCGCTCTGGATGGCGATCAGCGCCGCGATGTATGCGGCGCTCGGCGCCGACCGCATTCTCGTCGCCATGCGTGCGGTGTCGTTTCTTGCGCTCGTCAGCCTGTGCGTGACGACTCCGCTCGCAGCCCGACGACTGGGGGCGCGGCGCGTCGCGCAGGCCGCATGCGTGCTCCTGCCCGCCCTGACGACCGCGTTTGCCCTGCACGTGAATTCGGGTCTCGAAACGGTTCTCGAAACGGCCCTTGTGTCGTTCGCCGCATGGCGATTGCTGCCGGATGACGAAGGACGCATCGACGCGCTCAGCGGCCTTCTCGCTCTGGCCCTCGCGGCGATCGCGCGCTTCGATGGGATGTTCCCATTTGCCTTGGGTCTGACCTATGTGGCGTGGAACGGTTGGCGGCGAAAAGACATGCGCTCGGCCGTGGCGATTCTCGCGGCACTGGCGATCTACGGCGTTTATGTCGATGCCACGTTCGCCGCTTACGGAATCTGGACGCCGAACACCGTCGTCGCAAAGATGAGCGCGGCGTATCCGGCCTCGGTACGCCTTGCCGAAGGCGTGAGGTATCTTCATGGCGCGGATCAGGCGCTCGGTCTGAGATTTCTCGTTTCCGGATTTCTGTTGCTGCTCTGGTATCGACGCGATCTCGCGGTCCTATTTTGTGCGGCGCTCGCGGCGTTGTTTCTCGCCAAGAGTGTTGCGGTCGGCGGAGACGCCATGATGGGTTTTCGCTTCGTCGCTCCGGCGCTTCCGGTCATGTTTGCGCTGGCGGCAGCGGGTTTTTCGAATCTATGGGTGAATCACCCCAAAGTCGGTGCCGTAGGTGTTGTGGTTCTCACGGCGGCTTGCGTCGTGAGCCTGCAATGGATCGCGCCGGCCCAGCCGGAGGCGGTCACGCAGGTGAAAAAGGCTCGATTCAACGCTGAACTCGTGGCGGGGTACATCGACATCGCCCGCGCGTTCGAGCCCTTCTGCCGCGAGGGGGACGAACTCGCCACGGACGTGGCCGGGACGTTCGCGTTTTTCACGAATTGCCGCGTGCTGGACACTTGGGGCCTGAACAGCGCCGAGATCGCCCGTCGGGGCCGGGCGCCGGACGGGGTGAGGTTCACGTCGTTCGGCGTCGTTGCGCCCGAGGTCGCGCTCGAGCGAAAGGCTCGATACATCCTCCCGTATCCCCCGGTGCCCATGCCGCGCGCATGGCCGCGCGAAAAGGCGCTCGCGTCGGTTTTTCCCGCGCCGTTCTACGTCAATCGACGCGAGATGGCCGAATATGATCTCGTGGCCGTAAAAACGCCCAGGGGCGTTTTCTCGTTTTTCCAGCGCCGACAAATTCCCGAGAGCTGAGCGAAAGGATGTGGACATGAGCGGCGAAGTTCGGGCGAGTGTGGAGCGACACGGCCATGTGGCCGTGGCGAGCTTTCGGCAACCTCGTGTATTCAACGCGTTTGACGAAGCGACGATCACCGAAATGATGAAGATCGTTCGCGCGCTCGGCCGCGAACCCGCCGTGCGCGCCGTCGTGCTGACCGGCGAGGGCAAGGCTTTTTGCGCGGGCGGCAACCTGCGCGCCGTCGTGGAAATGAATCCCGATCGGCCCGGGGAGGGTTTCTACCAGGTTGCGGCGATCTTTCATCAATGCGTGCAGGAGATTCGTACGATGAACAAAGCGGTCGTCGCCGCGATCAACGGCCCGGCGGCGGGGGGCGGATTCTCGCTCGCGCTGGCCTGCGATCTGCGCGTCATGGCCGAGTCCGCATTTCTCCAGCAGGCGTACACCTCGAACGGCCTTTGCATCGACGGAGCCGGGACGTTCACCCTGCCGCGCCTCGTCGGCATGGCGAAGGCGCTCGAAATCGCCATCCTCGACGAACGCATCGACGCGGATACCGCCCTGCGGCTCGGTCTCGTGCACCGAATCGCCCCCGACGCCGCGGTGCTCGACGAGGCCGTCGCGCTGGCCGAACGCGCGTCGCGCATGCCCGTGGGCGCGATCGGGCGGACGAAACGGTTGCTCAACCAATCGTTCAACGCGAGCCTGGAAGAACAGATGGAACGCGCGCGGATCGGGCTGGCCGACGCGGCAAACGGGCCGGAGGGGAGGGAGGGTCTAGCCGCTTTTCTCGAAAAGCGCCCCGCGAAATACCTCTAAACCCGCGTAAAGATTGACGCCCTACGGGGATTTTGCTAAACAAGCGCCCCTGATACGGTCTTTTGACAATTCGCGCGTTTGAAAAAACGCAAAAGTGTAGGCACGTAGCTCAGTTGGCTAGAGCGCTACCTTGACACGGTAGAGGTCGGCGGTTCGACCCCGTCCGTGCCTACCACCTTCTGAAATGGCGGTCTTCGGACCGCTCCCGACGCGTCCGCACGGCCATCCGCGCCGTCGGCGAGGCGTCCCTTGCCACCCGTTCTGACGGGATTTCAGTCGGTCGAGCGTTCGCGAGTGTCGGAAAACCTTCGTCGGTCGAACAATCGCGGATTGCCGCTTTCGGCGATCCCCTGGAGTGTGGATGTCTGAGATCACCCTCGCTTACGCGGGTGCATCGTACGCCTTGCCGACCGGCTCGACGCTGCGTGACCTGTTGCGCGAACTCGGCCCGAACAAGCCCCCGTCGATCATCGCCGCGCGTGTCGCCGGCGAGATTCGCGATCTCCATACACCGCTGACGCACGGCGGCGACGTGGAATTCTTCGGCTCTGATTCGAAGGACGGCCTCGACGTGCTGCGTCATTCCACCAGCCACATCATGGCCGAGGTGGTACAAAAGCTCTTTCCCGGCACTCAGGTCACCATCGGCCCGGCCATCGAGACGGGTTTTTATTACGATTTCGATTCGGAGCATTCGTTCACCGAGGACGACCTCGTCGCCATCGAAAGCGAGATGCGCGCCCTGATCGCGAAGAATGTTCCGTTTCGCCGGGTCGAGGTCGCCGCGTCCGAGGCGATCGCGATGTTCGAACGGATGGGCGAGACCTACAAAGTGGAACTCATCCGTGACCTCGGCGACGTTCCGCTTTCGCTCTACTATCACGGCGAATGGGTCGATCTGTGCCGCGGGCCGCACCTGGCCGACACGAAACCGATCAAAGCGGTCAAGCTGCTGTCGGTGGCCGGCGCGTATTGGCGCGGCGACGAAAAGAACAAGATGCTTCAACGCATCTACGGCACGGCGTTCGCATCGCAGCAGGCGCTCGACGACTACCTGCACCTGATCGAAGAAGCGAAGAAGCGTGATCACCGCGTGCTCGGCAAGACGCTGGATCTGTTCTCGTTCAATGAGGATGCGGGTCCAGGCTTCGTCATTTATCATCCCAAGGGAATGCGCCTGCGAACGCTGATCGAGGACTGGGAAAAGCGCGAGCACTTCCGGCGCGGGTACGACATCGTCCAGGGTCCGCAGCTTCTGAAGAAGGATCTCTGGGTACGTTCGGGGCACTTCGACCACTACCGCGACAACATGTACTTCACGAAGATCGACGATCAGGAATTCGGCATCAAGCCGATGAACTGCCTCGCGCATATGCTGATTTACAAGACGAAGCTGCGCTCGTTCCGCGATCTGCCCAAGCGCTACTTCGAACTCGGCGTTGTGCATCGCCACGAGAAATCCGGCGTGCTCAACGGACTATTCCGGGTGCGCTGCTTCACGCAGGACGACGCGCACATCATCTGCATGCCCGAGCAACTCAACGACGAGGTACAGGGCGTCGTTCGGTTCGTGCAGGACGCGATGAAGGTTTTCGGGTTCGACTACAAGCTCGAGATTTCGACCCGCCCCGAAAATTCCATGGGCAGCGACGAGATTTGGGCCATGGCGACGAACGCGCTCAAGTCGGCGCTCGACGGTCTCGGTTTGCCGTACGAAATCAACGAGGGCGACGGGGCTTTTTACGGGCCGAAGATCGACGTCAAGCTGCGCGACTGCCTCGGCCGCTACTGGCAGTGCGCGACGGTGCAGTGCGATTTCACGCTGCCCGAGCGCTTCGAACTCACGTACGTCGGCAGCGACAACAAACCGCATCAGCCGGTCATGATCCACCGGGTCATTCTGGGGTCGATGGAGCGCTTCATCGGCGTGCTCACCGAGCAGTACGCGGGCGCGTTTCCCACGTGGATCGCCCCGGTTCAGGCCGTTGTGCTGACCATCAGCGACAAGGCGATCGATTACGCGAAGACCGTGGCACACACGCTTCGCGAGAACGACGTGCGCGTCGAGGAAGATTTCCGCAACGAAAAGATCGGATACAAAATCCGCGAATGGCAGCAGCAAAAAGTGCCCTACATGCTCGTCATCGGCGAGAAGGAAGCCGAGGCGGGCTTGGTGGCGCCGCGCACGCGCACCGGCGAGAATCTGGGCGCGATTTCCATCGAGGATTTCCTGGCTCGCGTGCGTCGCGAGGTCAGTGAGAAGACCATCAACTGAATTCGAGGGAGGCGGTCATTAAAAAGCCGAACATCAACGATCGGATCACGGCCAGTCAGGTCCGCGTGATCGGGCAGGACGGCGAGCAACTCGGAATCATGTCCCTTCCACAGGCGCTTCGCGCCTCGGAGGACCATGGGCTCGACCTCGTCGAAGTGGCGCCCGAAGCACGCCCCCCCGTTTGCCGCATCATGGATTACGGGAAGTACAAGTATCAGCAGGAAAAGCGGCAGCACGAGGGACGTAAGGGCCAGACGACCGTGACGCTCAAGGAGATCAAACTCCGTCCCAAGACCGGCGAGCACGATTATCAGACCAAGCTCAAACACGTTCGGGAGTTTTTGGGCAAGGGGCACAAGGTCAAAGTGACCGTGATGTTCCGGGGTCGCGAGATTGTCCACGCCGATTTGGGTCAGGCGCACCTGGAGCGGATGATCAAGGACACGGACGATGCCGGGCAGCTCGAAAGCTCGGCCCGGATGGAAGGGCGTACGATGCACATGGTGCTCTCGCCCAGAGCGAAGAAGAGCTAGCCGCAAGACGCGGCGCGAAACGAAACGGAACCTGGCGCGAGCCGGTGCGGGCCCCATGGGGGAACGCGGCGCGTTTGCGTGAACGAAACGGAGCACGACATGCCGAAGGCCAAAACCCATAAGGCGACGAAGAAACGCTTCAAGCTCAGTGCGACGGGCAAGGTGCTGTACAAAGCCAGCAATGCCCGGCACATCCTGACGAAGAAGACCTCCAAGCGAAAACGACACATCCGAGGCGTGACGACTCTGGCGAAAGCGGACTCGGCGCGTATTCGCAATCTGCTTGGCAACCCACGCTAAGAAAGGAGTCCGACAATGCCCCGCGCAAAAGGCGGTTCGAAATCGCACGCCCGGCACAAAAAAGTTCTCAAGATGGCCAAGGGCTATCGCGAGGCCCGGTCGAAGCATTACAGCGTCGCGAAGGAAACGGTCCGTCGGGCCCTCAGATTCCAGTATCGCGACCGCAAGGTCAAAAAGCGCGAGTTCCGTCGCCTGTGGATCATCCGTATCAACGCGGCGGCGCAGGAAAACGGCTTGACCTATTCGCGCCTGATCCACGGCCTGAAAATCGCCGGCATGGAGATGGACCGCAAGATCCTCGCGGAACTCGCGGTTTCGGACAAAAAGGCCTTCGCGGAGATCGCGGAAGCGGCGAAGCGCGCCCTCTAGCGCAAGGAGCGCTCCCGTGGCGGGCGAAATCGAACGGATGACGGAAGCGGCGCTCAGCGCGATCGAGGCGGCCGGCGATCTGGCCGCGCTCGATGCGCTGCGCGTCCAGTATCTCGGGAAGAAAGGCGAACTGACCGCGCTGCAAAAGGGCGTGCGGGACGTGCCGGCCGACGAGCGCCCAAAATTCGGCGCGGCGATCAACGACGCCCGCGCGCGGATCGAGGAGCGTCTCGACGCGCGCCTGGCCGTTTTCCGCGAGGCCGAGAAACGCCGCGCGCTCGAAGGGGCGCGCGTGGACATCACGCTGCCGGGTCGGCGTCGCCCGCGTGGTCACCTGTCTCCGCTGACACAGGTTTACGATGAAGTCGTGGGCATCTTTCGCGGCATGGGATTTTCCGTCGAAGACGGACCCGAGGTCGAGGACGACTACCACAACTTCACGGCGCTGAACTTTCCGCCCGATCACCCGGCGCGCGACATGCAGCAGACGCTCTTCGTCGGCGACGACCTGTTGCTGCGCACGCACACGAGCCCCGTGCAGATCCGCGTGATGGAGACGTCGCGCCCGCCGATCCGCATGATCTGCCCAGGCTGGGTTTATCGGTCGGACACGCTCGACGCGTCGCACTCGCCGATGTTCTCGCAGGTCGAAGGTCTTCTTGTCGATCGTCGCGTCACGATGGGCGATCTGTTCGGTGTGCTCGACGAGTTTGTTCACCGGTTCTTCGGCAAAAATTTCCGGACGCGTTTTCGACCGAGCTTTTTCCCGTTCACTGAGCCGTCCGCGGAGATGGATGTCACCTGCATCATCTGCAACGGAACGGGGCAGGGGCCCCAGGGATCCTGCCGGGTCTGCAAGGGCACCGGTTGGAAGGAGATCCTCGGCAGCGGCCTCGTGGATCCCAACGTGTTCTTGAACGTCGGTTACGACCCGGAGGAATGGACGGGCCTCGCGTTCGGCATGGGCGTCGAGCGGCTCGCCATGTTCAAGTACGGCGTCGATGAGATCCGGCACTTTTTCGAAGGCGATCTGCGTTTCGTTTCCCAGTTTTGATGGTGGGTCGTCATGAAGATCAGTCACAATTGGCTGCTCGATTACGTTGACGCGCCCTCGGCCGATCGCGTGGCCGAGGTCTGCAATCTGCGCGGCATGGAAGTCGAATCGGTGTCGCGGATCGGCTTCGAATTCGCCGGGGTCGTGACGGCGCACGTGCGTGGCGTCGAATCGCTCGCGGGCTCGGACCACCTCACCGTTTGCCAAGTCTTCGACGGCGCGGCAACTCATCGCGTGATCTGCGGCGCGCCGAACGTGCGCGCCGGCATCGTGGTTGCGTGGGCAAAGCCGGGCTCGTCGCTGCCGGGCATCGGACTGGTGAGCGAAAAGGATGTTCGCGGCGTTCGCAGCGCGGGCATGCTCGTCAGCAAACGCGAACTCGGAATCTCCGAGGATCACGCGGGAATCTGGATACTCCCCGAGAACACGCCGATCGGCGCGATGCTTGAGGACGCCGTTCCCGTGCGCGACACCGTGATCGAAGTCGACATCACCGCGAACCGGCCCGATCTGCTCTCAGTGATCGGGATGGCGCGGGAGATCGCGGCCGCGCTGGGCGTGCCTCTGCGGCGTCCCGACGTGCCGGCGCAGACTGTCGGCGGTGATGTCACGCAGAGGATGTCGGTTCGCATCGAATCGCCTGAACTTTGCCCGCGATACACGGGTTCGTGGGTCGAGGGTCTCCGCGTTGCGCCATCGCCGCTGTGGATGCAACTGCGTCTCGAGGCTGTCGGCGTCCGCGCCATCAGCAATCTCGTGGACATCACCAATTACGTGCTCCACGAATGCGGCCAGCCGCTGCACGCCTTCGATCCGCGGTTTCTCGACGGCGCGAAAATCATCGTGCGGGCCGCGCGCGAGGGCGAAACGATCACGACCCTTGACGAGATCGAGCGAAAACTCGTTTCGACGGATCTGCTGATCTGCGACGGGACGAAGCCCGTCGCTCTCGCGGGCGTGATGGGGGGTGCCAATTCCCTCGTCTCCGATTCGACGTCGGACGTCTTTATCGAATCGGCGTATTTTCAGCCGGTTGCGATCCGTAAGACGTCTCAGCGCCTCGGATTGTCCACCGATTCGAGCTACCGATTCGAGCGCGGTGTGGATATCGACGGCGTGCCGTGGGGGCTCGCGCGCGCGGCGTCGCTCATGGCGGAGCTGGGGCAGGGGCGCATCGTCACCGGAATGATCGATGAATATCCCGCGAAGCGAGAACCGCTGTGCGTTCGAGCCCGCGCGTCGCGCGTCAACTGGATCCTCGGCACCGAACTCACGCAGGACCGTGTGCGTGAACTGCTCGGTTCCATCGGGATTTTGGCGCAGCCCCTGGACGGCGACGCGCTCGAAGCTCGCGTCCCGGCGTTTCGGGTCGATTTGACGCGAGAGATCGACCTGATCGAAGAGGTCGGCCGCCTGCATGGTTTCGGCGGAATTCCGTACACGATGCCGGCGACGAACGCCGCGTCCAAGCCAATGTCGAAGATCGACCGCATCCAGCAGCGTTGCCGCGAAACGCTGGTGGGACTCGGCTATAACGAGGTCGTCGGGATTTCGATGACCAGCGCGGCCGTTCTCGACAAGGTTCGTCGTGAACCCGGAACATACGTGGAAATCCGAAATCCTCTCACGAGTGAAATGTCGGTGTTGCGCGACACGCTGCTTCCGAATCTTTTCCGCGCACTCCGGTTCAATCTCGCGCGCCAGGAAGCAAACGTCGCCATCTTCGAGACAAGGCGCGTGTTCCGCCCGGTTGCGGGCGAAAAATTTCCGCTCGAGTCGCTCTTTGTCGCGGGACTCATCACCGGCGCGCGCTACCCGCAAACCTGGGCGCATACGCAGACTCCGGTGGACTTTTTCGACGCCAAGGGCGCCGCGGAGGAATTGCTTTCGGAGCTCGGCCTCGGTGCTTCTGCGGCGTATGGGCCGGGTGACGACGACCCTGTGTTGACCTACGGTGCGGCCGCGCGGATCGAAGTGAACGGCCGGCGCGTTGGGCGATTGGGACGGTTCAACGACGACGTTCTCGCCGCGTTCGACATCGATGTCCCCGCGTTCGGATTCGAAATCGATCTCTCGGCGCTCTCCGCAGACGCATTGCCCAAACCGTACTTCCAACCGTGGTCGCGTTTTCCGAGGACCGGCCGCGATATCGCCGTAACCGTCGAACGCACGACGCCCGTCGGGCCGATGGTCGAGGCGCTTCGCGCCGTGGATCCAACGAATATCTCGGCGGTTTCGGTGTTCGACGTGTACACGGGACAGGGTGTCGCGGCGAGCGAGAAGTCGATCGCGTTTTCGGTGGAGATTCAGTCTTTGTCCCGCACTCTGACCGCCGACGATACGAACCGGCTGTTCGAATCCTGCCTCGCGGTCCTGACGGAGCGATTCGGGGCAAAGCTAAGAAACTAGTTTAAGTAATGAGTCTTAACTAGCTGATATTAAAAGGATATCTGAGTATTGCGGCTTTTGCGACAAGGCTCAAGCATCCCTTGAACTATCCGGGCGAACGCTCTAAAAAATCGACGGAATTCCCTTGCCGAGCCTCAAGTTTTTTGCTAGCGTGCCGAAATCCATCTTCGGGGGGAGGTGCGTCCGATGACCAAAGCGGACCTTGTGAACACGATTTACGAGAAGATCGGCTTCTCGAAAAAAGAGTCCGCGCGCATCGTCGAGCTGGTTTTCGAGATCATCAAGGACACGCTCGAAAAAGGCGAGAAGATCAAGATTTCGGGATTCGGCAATTTCGTCGTTCGCGAGAAGCGCTCGCGAATCGGACGAAACCCGCAGACCAATGAAGAGATTACGATCTCGGCCCGCAAGGTACTGACGTTCAAGCCAAGCCAGGTGCTGCGCAACGCGCTCAAGGATATTCAGGACGCCGCGGACGTCACCGACGTTCAGAACGCGTGACGCGCGAAGGGCCTGAGGGGGGCCTTCGGTGAGCGAATCGGTTCGGATTCCCGACAAGCTCTATTTCCGCATCGGCGAAGTCAGCGACCTGACTGGCATCAAGCCCTACGTGCTGCGCTACTGGGAAACCGAATTCGACATCGTCAAACCCGAGAAAACCGAGTCGAATCAGCGGCTTTACAAGCGCAAGGAAGTCGAGCTGATCTTCGAGATCAAGCGCCTCCTCTACGAAGAGAAGTTCACGATCGCCGGCGCCAAGAAGGTCATGCACGAAAAATTCCGGGCGCACCCCGACGATCAGCTCCCCTTGAATTTTCGCGACGAGAAGTCGCACGAGTTCCTCGCACAACTGCGCAAAGAGATCGTCGCCATCAAGGAACTGGTTGAAAAAGGCTGACCGGCGCGCTATAAGAGGCGGCCTTTTTCGAGGCGGTTTTCCCGGCGAATCGGGGCGTAGCGCAGTCTGGTAGCGCACCTGAATGGGGTTCAGGTGGTCGGAGGTTCAAATCCTCTCGCCCCGACATTTCTTCACGAGAACTCCGGTCGCGGCGTGGCCACCATCGCACTCCGGCACGTGATCGTGCTCCGCCCCGCGGCGGCGACCGGCCGTTCCAGCAGGATTGCTCCGCAATATCAGGTGTTTGGGCGTTGTCCATTCTGATCTCCAACGATGATGGAGTCCTTGCTCCCGGCCTCGTCGCCCTTCGAAACGCGTTGTCGAAGATCGATCGAGTCCGCGTGGTCGCTCCGGATCGCGAGCGCAGCGCCGCCTCTCACGCGCTCACGTTGCATCTGCCGCTGCGCATGAAAAAACTGGACGATGACGTCTACGCCGTCGACGGCACGCCGGCGGACTGCGTGCACTTGGCGCTCAATGGAATCTACAAAGCCGATCCGCCGCGCGTGGTCGTTTCCGGAATCAATCGCGGCGGGAACCTGGGCGATGACGTGACCTACTCGGGAACCGTGGCCGCGGCGCGGGAGGCCGCGATCCTGGGATTCACGTCGTTTGCGATCTCGAACGAGCAGGGGGCCGACCTGCACGATTTCGAATCGGCGGCCCAGTTCGCCGCCCGACTCGTGCGTTATTTGCTCGCGAATCCGTTGCCTCGAGGCCTCATGCTCAACGTGAACGTACCCGGCGGCCCGTCGCCGTCGCCGCCGTTTCGCATCACGCGCCTTGGTCACCGGATCTACGGCGACGAGGTCGTGCGCAAGATCGACCCACGCGGAAACGACTACTACTGGATCGCCGGACAGGAGCACGGATTCGAGTCGATACCGGACTCGGATCTGGATGCCCTCCACGCGGGTTTCGTGTCGGTGACGCCGATCCGCATCGACCAGACGGACGCCGCGCAGTTCGAGCGACTGCGCGACCTGGGCGACTTTCTGTGACGGGCGATCCCTTCGAACGCGAGCGACGCGCCATGGTCCGCACGCAGCTGCGGGCGAGGGGAATCGTCGACGAGCGCGTACTCGCCGTCATGGAACGCGTGCCGCGCCATCTGTTCGTTGATCCCGACTCGCAGGACCGCGCGTACGACGATTCGGCGCTGCCGATACGCGAGGGGCAAACGATCAGCCAACCCTACATGGTTGCCCTCATGACGCAGTCGCTGCTGCTCGGCGGCAAGGAGAAGGTGCTGGAGATCGGCACGGGCAGCGGGTATCAGACGGCGGTGCTGGCGCCGCTCGCGGATCGAATCTTTTCGATGGAGCGCCTCGGTCGCCTCGGGCGACGCGCGGAAAAGCTCCTGTTCTCGCTCGACATCCACAACGTTTTGATTCGGATCGCGGACGGCACGCATGGCTGGGCGGAGGAAGCGCCGTATGACGCGATCCTCGTCGCCGCCGGTGCGCCGGGGGTGCCCGAGAACTTGTTGCGACAACTCTCGGTCGGCGGGCGTCTCGTGATCCCGCTCGGTCCGGAGGACCGCCAATTGCTCTATCGAATCACGCGGACGAAGACCGGATACGACGAGAAAAAGCTCGGCTCGTGCCGGTTCGTGAAGCTGATCGGCCGCTACGGCTGGGAATCCTGATCGAAAAGTTCGCGCCCGCGGGACGAACCGTTGTGACGCGCGCGACGCTTCGTTATGATTCGGCATCATGCGGGATCGTGGATCGGATCGAACAAGATGAAACGCATCCCCGACATCGTCGCGTTCGGGCGCAAGTTGCGAAATTCGCGCGGGAATTTCGCGCGGTTGCTGTGGTTCATCGCCGCGGCGGGTCTCGCGAGCGGCTGCGGTTATTACGTGACGGCCGAGAAGGGCGACACGTTGTATTCGCTTTCGCATGAGTACGGCCTGACGGTGAATGACGTCCTCGACGCGAATCCCGACATTCAGGATGCCGACCGCATCTACGAAGGCCAAAAGATCAAGATTCCGCGCGACAAGTCCTACAAGTTCGCGGCCACCGAAACGCAGGCGAAATCGGCCGAGCGA
>JADLEX010000162.1 GCA_020845895.1 Deltaproteobacteria bacterium
CCGCCGCTCTGGGCGTAGATGACGTGAAAAGCGCCTGCGGAATCGCGGCGCAGCGTGAGCAGTCCGGGCGACGCTCCGCAGGTGTCCACGGCCGACGTGAACCAAGTTCCGCCGGCGTTGTCCGCCACGTGCAGGCCGAGAGGATCTCCGCCGTACGCAATGTGGATCGCGTCGTTTTCGTCGATCAAAATTTCGGTATCGCCGCGGCCGCCGTAAAAAACCAATTCGTCCCATCCCGAATCTGAACGTGCGGCGACGCGAATGCCGAGATCGCCGGAGTGAGCGACGCGAGGACGATTTTGCGAATCGAGCGCGACGGACGGGGACCAGAACCCGTTTTCTCCGTCGGGGTCGCGAATGGACTCCTCGGCGACGATTCCGTTTTTCCACTTCAGGTACTGAACGCCCGTGTCGTCCGATTCCAGGCACGAGTAGACGACGTGAATCGTGCCGTCCGCCTCGCGCGCCGCGCCGATGTCGAGACCGGACTCGGGGACCGACAGAAGAAGTGTCTGAGTCCATTCGCCGCCGGCATTCGTGGCATAGCGAATCTCGTTTCGGTTGGTGTTGATGTAGACGACGTGAAACGCGCCGTTCGCGTCGCGAAAGATCTCGGAATTCGCGCCGCCCGCCGGGTCGACGATCTCGCGCTCGGCCGATCCGTCGTCGTCGAACACGTAGGCATCGAACGACCGACCGACCATGCCGAAGACCCAAGTGCGCCCGTCGGCATCGAGTGCGACGGCGTTTCGTCCCACGCCCGCGCTGCCGGAGATGTACTGCCGATAGGTGATCGCGCCGATGGTGTATTCGGGCCACGGGCCGAAGTCGGGCACGTCCGGGCCGTCGGCGGCGGTGTAGCGATACGGGTCGCATGCGGTACCGGAACCGGGGATCGTAGTCGTCGTGGTACTCGGCGAGGTCACCGTGGTCGTGGTGCCGGTCCCGCCGGTTGTCGTTGTGGTCGGTGTTGTCGTGGTGGTTGTGCCCGCGTCGTCGTCCCCGTCGTCATCGGCGGACGTGTCGTCGTCGCTGATCGAGTCGTCGTCCGACTTCGCCGAGGCTTTGTCGGATGAATCGGGCGATTCACAATCGCAGGCGGGGGCGAGCAGAAGACAAACGGAGAAGAGATAAAGAAGCGCGAGTACTTTGTTTTCCAGAGAATTCCGTGGTTTCCGAATCGATTTCATTCGACGAAGCGCCTTTTTCGGATTCGGTTCGAGCGCATCACCGGAGAAGTGATTCATACGGTGACACAAACATGTGGGATCAGTCAACTAAAATCCTTACATTTTGAATCGGCGCGGACGACGCTTTGGTCGAATTGTACGAGCGCTAGCGCTTCAGATCGCCTCATCGGGCGCATCGACGGGTTTGGCGCGGGCACGGGTCGGATGAGTCGGGCGCATTGATCCGCCGCCTCGGTTCGCCGTATCCTGCGTCGTTGGGGCGCAAATCCCCCGGTGGACGCGATGCGAAAACGACTCGTACACATTCTCACGGCCGCGCTGATCCTCGTTTCGGGGACGGCTCCGGCATGGGCCGCGCCGGTGAACGGCGCGTTCCGCACCATGTCGGGCATCCGCGTCCTTCACATCTGGGGCACGCACCACGAGATGGGTTACGCCCACGGATACCTTCTCGGGGAACAGATCGTCGATCTCTTCGACCGCATCTTCGTGCCGCTCGTCGGCGGCGAAGAATACATGCAGGCGAACCGCGAGAAGTTTCTGGAACGATTCGAAATGCCCTCGTGGCACACCGAAGAGGTCGAGGGGATCATCGCGGGCATCGCGGCATCGGGCGCGAGCCTGTACGTGGATGCGCTGGGCCGCGACCTCGATGCGACCGATCTGGCGACGATGGATGCGCTGTCGGACATCCGCACGCTCTATGAGTGCGCGTCGTTCGCGGCGTGGGGCGACGCCACCGGCACCGATTCGGTGCTTCAGGGCGAATCGGCGCTCGCACGCAACCTGGACTGGTGGGCGCCGGCGGGCGAGCCGTACACGCTCGCGGCGAATACGCTCGTCATCGGGCGCGAACCGGACGACGCGCGCGCCACGCTGATGGTCGGGTTCACGGGACTGTCGGGTTGCTACTCGTGTATGAACGACGCGGGGGTGGCCACGACGCGCATGATGACGAACCACGGCACGCTGCCGTGGCAGATGGATTTTTCGCGGCTTTTCACGCCGCTCAATATCGTCATGCGCGACGCGCTCGAATCGGCGGACGTGGACGGCGATGAGGCTTCGACCGTGGACGACGTGGTCGCGGCGCTCGGCGCGGCGGCGCGCTCGTCGGCGTACAACATCATGGTCGTCGGGCGTGCGGCGGATGGGCGCGAGCCGGTGGTGGTGGAGATCAACAACCAGGAGATGGCCGTGCGCACGGCCGCCGACGAGCCCACGCTCCCCGCGACGGTGCTGGGCGCAACCAACCACATGCGCAAGCTCTACGCGCCGATCCCCGACTCGCGCTATCTGGCGATGAAGGCCGACGTGCTCGGCTGGAGTGGGGCGCTGACGCGCGAACGCATGTGGATCGTCCTTCAATCGATGTACGACGAGTGGCTCACCGGCGCGACGACGCAGTCGATGATCTTCGTGCCGTCGAACCGGAGCGTGGCGATTTCGTACACCGACGAAACCGCGCTCGCGCCGTTCAAACCGCCGACGTGGCTGGCGTGGGACGACGTTTTCGATCCCGACGACGCCCCTACGGACGACGATGTGGATGACGACGCGGACGACGACGTCGATGACGACGATGTCGATGACGACTCCGATGACGATTCGGATGACGACACGGGAAACGATGATTTGTCGGACGATGATGTCCCGGACGATGATGTTCCCGCCGATGAGTCGGGGGCGGACGGCGATGACGACGACGGCTGCGGATGCTGAACGATTCGGGAGGCGCGTGATGTGGATGAATGGTGTGTTCGGAACGGTTTTGCTGGCGATGACGCTTTGCTTCGCGTTCCTCGCCGCGGGCTGTGGCGATGACGATGACGATGATGGCGGATCGCCCGGCGACGATGACACGACCGACGACGACGCGACGGATGACGACACCGACGACGATTCCGGCGACGACGACACGTGGCCGCCGCTGCCCGACGACGACGCGGACGACGACGACACGGTGCCGCCGCCCGACCACCATCTGCTACCCGGCATCGGCGAGGACGGATACGACGCCGACCTCGAGGCCAAGGCTCGCATCTATGACCGTGCCTTCCACGCGCTCATCACGCCGGGTCACGGACTCAACGCGGACCTGAGCATCCCCGTGGAGAACACCGAGGACCGCGACGACATCGAGGACTTTCTTCAGAACTCCGACAGTTGGGATTTCGAGGACCACACGGGCAAGGCGCTCTTCGATGTGGTGCAGAGCTATCACAAGGTCGCCGGACTTTACGGCGGTGTCGGCATCGCGGCCGATGCGTTCCGCTACGCGGTGCTGCGCGATCAGGGCTACGCGCAGGAAGAGGTGGACCGCGCGCGCGAACACCTGCTCTCCGACCTCGACGCGATGCACATCGCGCAGGCCATCACCGGCGAGCCGGGCGTCATCGCGCGCGGGTTCATGCGCCTCGACGACGTGCCCAGCGACGCGGGCGGCGTGACGCTTGTTCCACTCTTCGACGGCGGCGGCGATCCGCTACCGCCCGAAAAGACCAACGGCACGTGGCGCGAGGACAACTCCGGCGGCGATTACCCCAACTACATCTGGGAAGACTCGTGCAGCCGCGACATGTTTTTCGGCTGGGCGAGCGCGATGGCCACGTCGTGGGAGGTGATCCGCGATGACGACACCTTCCCCGATGACGTGAAGGACCGGTTGCAGGACAACGCGCGGCTGCTCGCCGAATCGCTGCAGGTCGTTCGCGACAGCGGATACGACCTGGAGATCTTCGACGCCGACGGACGCACGACCTACCACGGCTATCTCAACGAGCACAATTACGATCGTATCTACCTGCCGTGGCTGCCGGTGCGCAACGGCGTGTACGCGCTCATGGCGCTCGGCACGGTGGCCGCGCTCGAGTACGTCGCCGAGGATCCGGGAGTCACGTCGTACCTCTACGACACGCTCATCGGCGACCGCGAACTCGACGTCATCGCGGCCACGCAGCAGATCGGGCAGGACCTGTGGGTCCAGTCGAATTACAGCGGCTACAACATGACCTTCCAGACGGTCGTGCTCGCCCATCGCTATTTGCGCGACGAGGACGCGCTGGCGAATGTGCGCGACGCGCTCGCCAATCACATCTACGACCACCCGAATTTCCACCTGCGTCAGCCGAAGCTGCTCAAGCAGTCGCTCTTCGACTTCGTCTACGCGGGCGGCATGGCGCGCTCGAGCGCGTATTCGAACATGACCGAAGAGCCCGACGCCGACGCGGTGGCGAATGGCATCGAGACGCTGCGCGAATATCCCGACGCGCCGTTCTGGGATTACGCCGTCGAGAACTGCGACGCCGACGAGATCGCCTCGACCTACTGCGAACTGAACGACGGAACGCCGGTGCGCGTGATGGGCTACATCGGGCGCAACGACTCGCTCGTTCTGGACACGCCGGTCCCCATGCGCGTCCGGCCGCCGAGCAACTACTTCTGGCGTTCCAATCCCTTCGGTCCCAACGGCGAGGGCAATGGGAGTGGGATGTTGCCCGCGGTCGACTTTCGCTGGGCTTACTGGCTCGGGCGTTATACACGCTGATAGGGCGGCGCTTCGCGGGATTGCCCCTACTCGCACTCCACCGGCGTGGGATTCGACGCGTCGTGGAAGAGCAGCAGCACGAAGGTGACCGCGTCGGAGACAATCACCGGGACATCGGTCGAGACCTGCGAGGTCCCCGCCGTCGCGGTGAATTCGTACGGGCCGCCGGCCGGGACGTCGAACAGGAAGAACGCCGGCGGGTCGGGCCACGTGCCGCCGCGAGTTGAGCTGATCCCCGTGTCGCCGATGTAGTACACCGTGTTCTGCCCCGAGTCGCTCGCCACCTGCGCGCAGCCCA
>JADLEX010000163.1 GCA_020845895.1 Deltaproteobacteria bacterium
GCCGGATATCCCCTGTTTTATCGTTTGCTCGCGGAACTCGGCATCGAAACCGACATGTGCCCCAGCTCGTACATGAGCTTTCACAACCTCGACACGCGGACCGGGCTGTACGTCACGCCGGGGCTGCGTGGGCTCATGGCGCAGGGTTTCGGGCTGCTGAATCCGAAGCGGCTCAAGAGCTTCGCCGACGTTCTGTCCGGCGTGGCCGAGGGACGGCGCCGCCTCGCGGCGGGGCGGCTCGCGGGCGTCACGCTCGCCGAGGCGCTCGCGGACATTCCGGCGCTGCGTGGTGGCGATGCCCGGCTGATCTTTTTGTGCGCGCTCTGCCTGATGTCGTCGATGGACGCGGCCGACATCCTCGCGTCTCCCGCGTGGTTTTTTTTCGAGAAGCTTGCCGTTCATCATGACGTGGTGTCGCCGAAGGCCGTGTATTCGGTGCGGTGCGTACGCGGGGGAACGCGGCGCTACGTCGAGGCGCTCGCCGCGACCTTTCGCGAACGCATCGAGCTGAACTGCGCGATCCGCACGGTGGCGCGCTCGGACGACGCCGTCACGCTGGTGATGGCAGATGGCGAGCGGCGCACATTCGACGACGTGGTCTTCGCGTGCAACGCCGACCAGGCGCTCGCGTTGCTGGAGAATCCGACGGACGGTGAGCGGCGGCTGCTGGGCGCGTGGCGCTATCGCGACGGGCGCGTGGTCGTGCACACCGACGCGTCTTCGTTTCCCGCCCGCCAGCTGACGCAGGCGTACACGTTTCTCTACACCGAGCGCGACGGCGTGTTCCAAACATCCGTCAATGGCGCGCTGTGGCACGAACCGCAGATGCCGGACGACAGCCCCTACTTCAGCTCGCAGCACCCGAATGTTCCCATCCGGCCCGACACCATCGAACTCGACACGATCCTGCGCACGCCGATCTTCGACGCCGCGTCGTGCGGGGTGATCCGCGAGCTTCCCACGCTGAACGGCGGGCGGACGTGGTATTGCGGCAGCCATTTCGGTCACGGGTTGCACGAGGACGCCGTGGCGTCCGCCGTGGCCGTGGCGGACGCGCTGGGTGTCCCGTTCGTGTCGTGAAACTCGTCCGCCGCGTCGATGACGACCCGGAACAAAAATTCCGGTTCGGAAAATTCGTTCAGCAGACGATGCGCCGGGCGCGGATGTACTCCTTCACCATCATGCGCGCACGGCGGATGTTCTGTAGCCGGAAGTTCTTTTTGCGGATGTTGTCGAAGTCGCCTTCGTCGAACTGCTCCGACTGATACTCGCGCTCGACGAGATCCATGTTGGTCAGCAGCATCCGCAGATGCGGCGGCTGAAACTTGCGCATGCTCACGACGGTGAAGGTCGTATAGCCGTCCGCGATCGACTTCACGAGTTCTTTCGGGCTCCCGGTCGGAAAACCACCCACGGACAAAACCCCCACGCGGCGTGGCCGCAAAAAATTTCTGCCCTCGTCAGCCCTCGCAGTACTCGTGCGGATCGTCGCGCAGGTCCGACGCGTCAAAGGTCACGAAGTCCTGCGTGAGGTAGAGATTGCCGTCCCCGCACTCGTGAATGCCGACGCCGACGTAACGGAAATCGCGGTTCAGGATGTTCCCGCGATGGTTGAGGTCGCATTCGGGCTCGTCCATGAACAGGTCCTCGAGCGTGCCGACAATCCCCGAGCCGTTGGTGCCGTAGGCGATGTTCTCGCCGGCGGTCACGAACGAGACCCCGCCGTCCGCCATGCGGTCGAAGGGATCGTCGCCGTCGGGGTTCACGTGGTCGAAGAACCCGCGATCGCACATGTCCTTCGAGTGCAGCCGCGCGACCTCGGCCAGGTCGTCGTCCCACAAAATCGCCGGCGCGCAGTCCGACTCGTCCGGATTGTCCTGCCGGTCCTCGTTGATCATCATCGCGTTCTGGCACGCGGGGTCGGACCCGTCGCAACCGGGGTTCGCGCCGTAGTCGATGTCGCACTCGTCGGAATAGCCCGCGCCGTCATCGTCGCCACCGCCGCTGTCGTCATCCGTGTCGTCGTCGCCGAGGCCGTCCTCCTCGGTGGTTTCCGTCTCGCCGAAACACGCCAAATACGACGCGGCCGACAGCAACGTCGCCACCGCCAGGATCGTCCACAGGAATTTCGCATTCATACCGTCACCCTCGATGGAGACGTCAATCTACCACAGGGCGATTCCCCGGTCCAAGCGGAGCAATCAGTCGGTAGTGGGTCAGTTTGACATGTGCGATGTCATTCCGAGCGATTCGCCGAAGCGTAAGCGAGGCGGAGAGTCGAGGAATCCCTTTCAACTTCGCGAATCAAAGGGATTCCTCCGCTCCGCTTCGCTCCGGTCGGAATGACAATCGAATCGCTCCTCGCAAACTGACCCACCACCAATCAGTCTGTCGCCGAAGTCAACCGCGCCTCGGCGGGACCAATCCCCATCCCACTCCCGTCGCCCGCGAGTCCGTGGTATCGTGACTCGATTGCCGCTTTTTTAAAGGACTCGCCAATGCGCTCCGTCGTGAAAACCGGATCGGGACCGGGCCTCGTCGAGGTCGTGAGCCGTCCCGTGCCCGATTGCGCGCCGGATGAGGTGCTCATTCGCGTGGCGCGCTGCGCGGTGTCGTCGGCCGACCTGCGCGTGTGGGATGACCGCATGCCGTATTACCCGCCGATCGTCCTCGGCCAGCAGTTCTCCGGCGTCGTCGAGCGTACCGGCGCGGATGTCGTGGGCGTCGAACCCGGGGCGCGCGTCATGTGCGAGGTCCACGGACGCACCTGCGGGCGCTGCCGGTTCTGCCTGTCGGGACGACGGCAGTTCTGCCACGACAAGCGCGTGCTCGGCATCGGACTCGACGGCGCGATGGCCGATTACATCGCCGTGCCCGCGCGACTCGCGCACCGCATTCCCGATTCGCTCGGCGACGAGGCCGCCTCGCTGGTGGAACCCGCCGCCGTGTGTCTCAACGGCATCGTGAACCGCGCCGGGATCGAGCCCGGCGACACCGTGGTCATCGTGGGTTGCGATTTCAACGCGCTCGTCGCGATCCAGCTTTTGCGCGCGCTGGGAGCCGGATCGATCCTCGTGGCGGGGACGCCGCTCGACGAAGAGGTGCGCGTGCCGATGGCGTGCGAACTCGGCGCGACGGAGTCCGTCGTCCTTCAGCGCGTCGATCTCACCGATTTCGTCATGGACTTCACCGGGGGGATGGGGGCGGATCTGGTCGTGGACTTTCTCGGGCAGTCCGGCGCGATGGACGAGACGCTCTCGCTCATCCGCACGCTCGGAAGGTACCTGGTGATCGGTTACGCCGATTCCGAGGACCTGGAACTGCCGTGGCGGCGCATGTATCAGAGGGCGGTGTCGCTTCACTTCCACTACAGTTCCAGTCACACCGCCTGCGAGCAGGTGATTCGTTTCGCGGCCGACGGGCGATTGCGCCTCGAACCGCTGGTGAGCGACGTGCTGCCGCTCGCCGAGTGGGAATCGGCGTTTCGATTCGCACGGGCCGTCGAAGTCGTGAAGGTGCTGATCGATCCCTCGGCCTGATCGCCCTCGCCGCGTGGATTCGGGTCGCTCAAACGAAATTGCGTGAAGAATGACACCAACAGACCAGTTGGCTTGTGCTATGCACACGGATTCGCTTTTAGAGGTTATCTCATGCGGCAACGAAGCGTGGAACGGTTTGTCTTCATCTGGATGGTCCTCATTGCATTCCTTTCCGCGGCCGGGGCTTGCGGCGGCGGTGGAGGGGATGACGACGACGATGCTGCGTCAGGCGACGACGATGACGACGACGATGACTCCGGCACGACGTTGACGTACGAAAACTTCGCGAAGGACTTTTTCGGAGAATACTGCCTGCATTGCCACGTCGCGCCCCTCGACGAAGACGTGCCCTTCGTTCTCGACAATTACGATGCCGTGGTGGAGCAGCTCGACGAAATCCGCACGCAGGCGGTGGAACTCAAGGCTATGCCGCCCGAAGAAACGCCCGGGGATTTCCCGCCGGACGAGGAGCGTGAAAAGCTCGGCGA
>JADLEX010000164.1 GCA_020845895.1 Deltaproteobacteria bacterium
GAGACGCTCAGTTCGTCGTTCAACATTTCAGTTTCCGCGTCAGGCGCGTTCGGGAACATGAACGGCGACGAGATGTGGTACTTCATGCCCACGGGCGGGCTCGTGAACCTCACCGACAACATCTTCCAGATTCTCTCGTTCAACGTCTCGGGCTGGGCCTTCGGCGACTGGGGGCGCACCTTCCGCAAGCGACTCGACGACGTGCATTTCCTGCACAATCCCACGATCGCCGATCTCGATGGCGACGGGCGCATGGAGGTGGTGGCGAGTTCGCTCGGCTATCTCGTGCGCGCGTGGAACACCGACGGCGAAACGCCCGCGGGTTGGCCCAAATACACGCAGAACGGCATGCAGGCGTCGCCCGTGGTCGGCGACGTGGACGGCGACGGGCTCTTCGAGGTCGTCACGCACACCAACGAGGGGCGCATTTTCGCGTGGCAGACGACGGGCACGGCGTGCCGCGACGCGGGCATCAACGCCGAGTGGTGGTCGTTCCACCACGACGAATGGAATACCGGCGCGCACGGAACCGACACGCTGCCGCCGGGAGTGCCGACGGACCTGCGCGTGTATTTCACCGACGATCCAAATGTCTTCGAAATCGTCGTCACCGCGCCCGGTGACGACTGGGCCTGCGGCACGGCGACGTCGTACGACCTTCGCTGGTGGACCGACGCGCCCGCGTCCATGTCGCCCGCGACGTTTCTGGCGGGAACCGTGCTCGCCGCGCCCGCGCCGATTCTCGGCGGCGAGGAACTGCGTTTCACGGTGACCGCGCCGGACGCCGAAGCGTTTTCGCTGCGCGTGACGGACGAGAACGGGCTCGTCGGCTGGCCGAGCCCCGCGATTGAACCGACCGATGCGCCGCCGCCCGATGACGACACGGATGACGACACAGACGACGATGCGGACGACGACGTGATCGACGACGATGCCGCGGACGACGACACGACGGATGACGATGCGGACGATGACGCGGGATCGGGCGACGATGATGACGATGACGACGGCGGCTGCTGCGGCTGCTGACGAAGTTCGAGAAGCAGCACGATCTCTACGGCGCGATCATCTGCCGATTACGGGAGGAATCCCCGTTTGGCGAGTTGGTCGGTCATATCGGCCTTCGACGCATAGCCCTCGTGCCGATAGACCTCTTTCCCCTCGCGGTCGACGTAGACCTGTGTCGGCATGATGCGGATCCGATATTGCTCAGCGAGTTCCGTTTCCTTCCCCAGGTCGTTGAAGCGCACCAGCACCTTGCCGGCGAGCTCGGTGTGAAGCGCCTCGAGATCCGGCGCCATCGCCTTGCACGGCTTGCACCAGCCACGGCCGAAATCGAGCATCATCGGCAGTCCTTTGGCGCGGTATTCGGCGATCTCCTCGGCGGCGTCGCGATACCCCGACGCGGGCGCGGCCGCTGTGACACCGGCATCGGACGCACCCTGACAAGAAGCGAGCGCGGCGAGCGCCGCCACGGCGACGGCGATCGATAGAATCCGCAAAACATGGAACCGCTTCATCATGACAAACCCCGCCGTGCGAAAAACGCGCCGACCGCGACGATCAGCACGCCCGCGACGCGACGAAGCACGTCGGTCGCCGCGGTGAGTTTTTTGTTTTCGATCACGGCCTTCGCAGCACCGACGCTGGTTCCCGCCACGACGATCAATGCGCAGTGCCCCAGCGCGTAAACCAGCAGCAAAAACGCGCCGTACGTCACGGAGGACCCGCTCGCCGCGAGGTACGTGAGCAGCACGATGAGAATGGGCGCCGCGCAGGGGGCGGACACCACGCCGAACAGCAGACCGAGCAGGAACGCACCGACGTTTCCCTTGATCCGCGGGTTCACGTTCAGCGCGGGGATCGGCAATTTCACCAAACCCGCGAGATGCACGCCCATCACCACGCACACGGCGGCGACGACGAAGTTCCACACGGCCGACACGTTGCCGAAAAGGCGTCCCACCAGCGCGGCGACCACGCCCATGACGGTAAATGTCAGTGCGAGGCCGAGAACGAAGAACAGGGAGAAACCGAAGGCGCTCTTGGCCGATGAGATCGACTTGCCGCCCGACACGAAGCCGATGGTGAGCGGGATCATCGCGAGCACGCACGGATTGGACGCCGTGAGAAGCCCGCCCATGAACACCGCGCCCACCGCGAGCCAGGGATTGGAGTGGATGTAGAGTTCCGCGTTGGCGAGGAAATTGTCGAGCATCACGGCGTTTCCTTCACGACACCGATTTCCCGAAGTTTCGCGAGGACGTCCTGACGGCGCAGTTTCCCCTGCGCCTGATAGAGCGACGACCCCTGCGGTGTGACGACCAGCAGGGCGGGAAAGGAGAAGAGCTTGTATTTTTCCATGAGCGGTTTCACGGTTTCGGGCTGTTCGCCGTAATCGAGATGGCGATACTCGAAGCCCGCGGCGAGACCCGTCTGGATCTCCGCGGCGATCGGCTCGGCGAGCTTGCACTCCCGCTTGGTGCAGTCGCATCCGCTGGAATGGGTGAAGAAGTACACCATGGTCTTCGCGTCCCCGGCACGCGCGACGGCCGCCAAAGCGAAAAGACCGAACAGGCACACGAGCGCGATTCGAATCGTCCTCGAAAACATCGCCGAAACTCCCAATGCAAGGTCCCCTTCGGGGGATGAATTAACCAAACAGCTTTTGCAGATCGCTCGTGGTCGGGACGCGGCCCTTGAGCACGACCTTGCCGTCGAGCACGATCGCCGGCGTCGCGAGAATCCCCAGCGCCATCATCGCGTCGATGGATTCGATCTTCACGACCTCGTGGGCGAGCCCCTTTTCGTCCAGATACTTTCGGATCACATCGTACGACTGTCGGCACTTGGCGCATCCGGGGCCGTACACTTCGACTTTCATGGCGAACCTCCCGTCAGGCAATCGCGCCGTAGGCCATGCCCGCAACCGTGGACATGACAACGACCAGCGCGAAGTAGGTGAATGACTTTTTTGGGCCGAGCACGCCGTAGATGACGATCATGCTCGGCAGCGAGAGCGCCGGGCCGGCGAGCAGCAGCGACAGCGCCGGACCTTGTCCCATGCCCGAGCCGATCAAGCCTTGCAGAATCGGTACCTCGGTCAGCGTGGCGAAGTACATCAGCGCCCCGGCCATCGAGGCGAACAGATTCGCGCGAAACGAATTGCCGCCGACAAGCGCCTCAATATACCGGTTCGGAATGACGCCCGTATCTGTCCCGGCTCGGCCCAGCAGGAAACCAGCCACGAGAACGCCGCCCAGCAGCAGGGGCATGATCTGTTTCGTGAAATCCCAGGTCGAGGCGACCCATTCGCCCAGTTCTTCCCTCTTGAACCATCGCCAGAGCATGACACCCAGAACGGCGAGCAGCGCGAAGGTGACGGGCCAATGAACCCGATAGACCGCGTCCCAGAAGCCGACGGGCTGCGATGACTTCCCCCACGCCGCGAAGATCAGGATGAAGACCATGACGGCCATGTAGGAAACCGTTTTCCAGAGCGGTCGCGCTTCGTCGGGCACCGCGGCGAACATGTTGCCAGCCGCTTTTTCCTGCTCTTCCCGGCGGAAGATCGCCGCCATGAGCAGCCCGATCACGATTGAGAAGATCACCGCGCCAACTGCCCGGGCGAGTCCGAGCTGCCACCCGAGGATGCGCGCCGTCAGGATGATGGCGAGCACGTTGATGGCCGGGCCGGAATAGAGGAAGGCGACGGCGGGACCGAGTCCGGCGCCGCGTTTGTGAATCCCCGTGAAGAGAGGCAGCACCGTGCAGGAGCAGACCGCCAGAATGGAACCCGACACCGAGGCGACGGAGTAGGCCAGGATCTTTTTCGCCGTCGGGCCGAAGTACTTCATGACCGCGGCCTGCGAAACGAAAACGCTGATTGCCCCGGCGATGAAAAACGCGGGCACCAGGCAGAACAGCACGTGCTTTTGCGCGTAGTCCTGAAGCATCCAGAATGCCTCGAGGATCGCGCCCCGCACCCGGTCGTTGCCGAGGGGGATGAAATAAGCCGAGAGAAAAACCCCGACCAAAACGGCCAGCTTCGTTTTTTCTTTCATGACTCAATCCTTCGCCGTTATCCAAAACGGCTAAATAAAGAAACAAAAAAACCGCGCGGATTCACAACATCGCGGCCTTCCGCTGCTCGACGACCTGCGTGACGCACGAGAAAAATCCCGCGATGCACGTCACGTCCAGTCGGTAGAAGACCATGTTCCCGTCTTTGCGATCTTCCGACACGATCCCGGCTTCCCGAAGCTGGCTGATGTGGCGGCTGACGGTGGCGTATTCCGATCCCACGAGCTTGACCAGGTCGGCGACGTTCTTCGGCCCCTCCTGCAGGGCATCGACGATCTTCAGGCGGCTGGGATGGCCCAAAGCCTTGAAGACCTTCGCCCGAATTTCGAAGCTCCGATCCGAGGTCGTCCGTTTTGCGACCATGCTTCACCTCTCGTATTTAGCTAATACGCTAAATTGGAGAGCGCGGCAACCGTCAATTCGCTCTTACGTGAAATTGCTCACGGAATTTCGAAACTCTGCGCGGGTCGCCTTACGCCGCCTTGGCCGCGGAAAACACCTTCGTGATCTTCGAAATGGCCCAGTCGAGTTCCTCGTCGCTGATGACGAGCGGCGGCGCGAAACGCACCGACGTGACGTGCGTCTCTTTGGCAAGGATGCCCTCGGCCATGAGATCCTGACAGTACTGCCGCGCGGTTTTCGGACCGTCGGCGAATTCGACGGCGAGCAGCAGCCCCTTGCCGCGCACGTCCTTGATCTGCGGGTTGTCGATCGCGAGCAGCGCCGCCTTCAGTTTTGCGCCATTGCGTTCTGAGCGTCCGGGCAGGTCTTCTTCCACGATGACGCGCATGGCTTCGCGGGCGCACGCGCAGGCCAGCGGGTTGCCGCCGAACGTCGAGCCGTGCTCGCCCGGCACGAACAGGCCGAGCACTTCGTCATTGGTCACGCACGCGGAAATCGGCAGAATGCCGCCGCCCAGCGTCTTGCCGAGGATCAGCACGTCGGGCTGAATGCCTTCCCACTGATAGCAGAACATTTTGCCGCAGCGTCCCCAGCCGGTTTGGATTTCGTCGAGCATCAGCAGCACGTTTTTCTCGTCGCACAGCTTGCGCAGCGCCTTCAGGTAGCCGTCGGGCGGCACGATCACGCCGGCTTCGCCCTGCACGGGTTCGACGAGAATCGCGCACGTTTTTTCGGTGACCGCGGCGGCCATGGCACCCGCGTCACCGTAAGGCAGAATCTTGAAGCCCGGCGTGAATGGCGCGAAATACTGCTTGTAAAGTTCGTCGGACGAGAAGCTGACGATGGTGGTGGTGCGTCCGTGGAAGTTTCCCGAGCAAACGAGAATCTCGGCCTCGCCCATCGGGATGCCTTTTTTCACATAGCCCCATTTGCGCGCGGCCTTGACCGCCGTCTCGACCGCCTCGGCGCCCGTGTTCATCGGCAGCACGCGGGCCATGCCGGTCAGGTCGCACAGCTCCTTCATGAAGGGGCCGATCTCGGCGTTGTGGAACGCGCGACTCGTCACGCACAGCTTCGCGGCCTGATCCTGCAGGACCTTCACGAGGCGCGGGTGGCAGTGGCCAGTGGAAACGGCGGAGTAGGCCGAGAGCATGTCCATGTATTTGCGGCCCTCGACGTCCCACATCCAGACGCCCTGCGCGCGGTCGATGACGACGGGCAGCGGCTTGTAATTGTGCGAACCGTAGGTTTCGGCGAGATCCATCAGGGTTTGCGAATTCATGGGCGATGTCATGGCAAGCTCCAAAAAGGAAGGGCAAGTTCACCGGCGCGATTTTGCGAAACGGCTTGGAAATGTCAAACTGAAAATCGCCCCACGTGAGCGTCGGGGCGAAAACCGGGTTGTGTTTCGACGCGATCGCGCCGATATCCGGTACGAAACTCTTTTTTAGGGGCTTCTCATGAGAAAACGGCGAATCCTGGGGACATGGATGTTGGCGACGGCGGTGGTGCTCGCGGCCGGATGGGTCGTCGCCGAAGAAAAAGGCGGACACGGCGGCGGGCACGGCGGGCACGAGTGGGGCTACGAGGGCACGCTCGGGCCGGAACACTGGGGCGATCTCAAGGCTGAATTCGCCCTGTGCGAAACGGGCACGGCGCAGTCGCCCATCGACGTTCCGTCGGGGAGCGCGACGGCGGCCGAAGCGCCGAAGCTGGAATTCCACTACCAGCCGATTGCGCTGCGCGTGCTCAACAACGGCCATACGATTCAGGTGAACGCGGGTGGCGGCTACCTGTCGGTGGACGGCGAACGCTACGACCTCGCGCAGTTCCACTTTCATACGCCGAGCGAAAATTTCATCGACGGCAAACCCTTCGCGGGCGAAATGCATCTGGTCCACAAGAGCACCTCGGGCAAGCTCGCCGTGGTCGGCGTGATGCTGGCGCCCGGCGACGAAAACTCGGCGCTTGAACGTGCTTGGCGCGTCGCGCCGGCCGAGGAAGGGCCCGAGCGATCGGTCAACAACGTCTATATCGATCCGACGGCGATGCTGCCGTCATCGCGCGCTTATTTTCACTGGAAGGGCTCGCTGACCACGCCGCCGTGCACCGAAGGTGTCGAGTGGTTCCTGATGGACAAACCCCTCGAAGTGTCGGCGTCGACATTGGGCGTCATGGAAAAGACCATGCACCACAACGCCCGGCCGACGCAGCCGCTCGGCTCGCGCACCGTGCTGCACGTGGGCGCGAAGAACTGATACCGACGGCTTGAAAGTGCGAAGCGCGGGGGAACTTGCCCCCGCGCCTCGTGTGCAAATCGCGTCAATCGATCAGATGCAGCCCGCCGGTTCCGGATCGGTCGGCCAGGTCGCGTTGTCGTAGATCAGATTCATGTAGTTGACCGCGTCCGGCACGATGGTCGGCAAGGTCTTCTCGATCTCCTCCCCGTCGGCATCCGCCGTGAACGTGTCCTCCGCGGGATCGACATTGACCGCGAGGAAGTAGCCGTTCGCCGGATTCGAGTCGGTGCGCCCGGTCGTCGGCAGACCGCCGTTGTCGAAGTAGAAGATGTCGCTGCCCGCGCTGTCGGTCACCACCGCGCAACCCACCGGCGTGAAACCGCTGCCGCTGTCCCAATCCACCGCGCCCGAGACCACGCCCCTGGTGTCGTCGAGCGTGACGCTGATGGCGATGGCCAGCATCGCGCGCACGGCGGGCGTCACGAGTTTGAGGTACCACGATCCGGCGGCGGGATAGAGAATCGCGTACGAATCGACGTAATCGTCGTGCGTGATCTTCATCGAGAAGAGGTCGTCGCGCATCTTCTGATTGAACTCGCACAAGCCGCCGGCGTCGGAGATCGTCGTGATCGCCGGATCGAACGACGTGCCCGTCGAGCGGATCAGCTCGCACGTCGCGCCGACGATCGGATTGTCCGAAATCACATCGAGGAGTTCGACCGAGATCGGATCGGTCGGCGGCGTTTCGGTGTCGTCGTCGCCTGTGTCGTCGTCCGTCGTGTCATCGTCGGTCGTGTCGTCATCGGCGGTGTCGTCGTCCGCCGAGTCGTCATCGACATCGTCGTCGCCGGTGTCGTCGTCCGACGTGTCGTCGTCGACATCGTCGTCGGTCGGGGCGCCATCGTCGTTGTCGTCGTCATCGTCGCCGCAGCCGCAGGCGGCGAGCGTGAATGCGGCCATCAGAAGCAGGAGTCCAAGGAAAATGGGTCGATGCATGTCTTTCCTCCGTATTTCGCGACCATGCGAATACGTGAGGAATCATACATGAATATCGCCGTTTGGGGATCGAAAAAATTCGACCTCGGTCGAACCGTCGGTTCGCCCGATCAGGTCGGGGTGAAGAAACTCACCGGATGTCAGGCTGGATCACGCGTGTGGGCGGACGTATAGAAGAACGCCGCGCTCCTAGGTGAAGGAGGGGGCGTCGCGATTCAATCGAAGCCCCTCAGCTTCATATCGAATCGCTAGAAATCGCCGCACGAGCGGGCTCGGGTCCTCGGGACCGATTGTCAACGCACGCAAACTTCGCTTTCCCAGACGCCTATCCAGCATTCCCAAGGCTCGTATCACCGCGCTTGGGCTGGAAAGAATCTCGGCGTGATTCATCTGGAAATATAAGGTCAGATCCTGAACGAAATCCGCGAGGACAACAACGCCATCGAGTCGAAGTTTTTCGGTCAGTTCGTCTCGCATTTGGAAGAAGCGCGGGCGAAGTTGCGGATCGGAACGACTCATCCGCCAATCGCTCAGATCAGGATCGCGGATCCCCACCTGCCGATCGACTTCCGCGTAGAACCCCTCGACCGAAAAATCCGCGACCTCGCGTCCGTCGAATTCAAACCACACGCGCCCATCCCGATCGTGGGACTGACGGTAGCCGGTCGCACGCATCTTGAACCGCCCCGAAAGCGAGGCGGCGAGATGCTCTTCGAACAGCTTGTTGGTCTTGCTCCAGCGAGGCATCGGAACGCGTCCCGGCGAAAACGCGATGCGTCAGGTTTATCGGGGCTCAGGTCCCCATGTCCCAGCGCGTCAGGTAGTCGCTCTGCTCCGCGGTGAGCGTGTCGATGTGCACGCCCATCGCCGCGAGCTTGAGTCGCGCGACCTCTTCGTCGATCGACTTGGGCACGGAGTAGACCTTCTTCTCGAGCGCGTCGCCGCCCTTGTAGAGCCATTCGAGGGTGAGCGCCTGATTCGCGAAGCTCATGTCCATCACCGCGCTGGGGTGACCCTCGGCGGAAGCGAGGTTGAGCAGCCGCCCCTCGGCGAGCACGTAAATGCGCTTGCCCGACTGGAGCGTGAATTCCTCGACGAAGGGACGCACGATGCGCCGCTTCACCGCGACCTCGGCGAGTTTCGCGAGGTTGAGTTCGACGTTGAAGTGGCCGGAGTTCGCCACGATCGCGCCGTCCTTCATCGCCTCGAAGGCCGGGAGATCGATGACGTGAATGTCGCCGGTGACGGTGCAGAAAAAATCGCCCAGAGGGGCGGCCTCGGCGATGGGCATGACGCGGAATCCGTCCATCATCGCTTCCAGCGCGCGCAGCGGATCGATCTCGCAGATGACGACATTGGCGCCCAGGCCGCGCGCCGTGCTGGCGAGGCCGTGCCCGCACCAACCGTAGCCGGAGATGACGAATGTCGAGCCAGCGATCAGCCGGTTCGTCGCGCGCAGAAAGCCATCCATCGTGCTCTGGCCGGTGCCGTAGCGGTTGTCGAACATGTGCTTGGTTTTCGCGTCGTTGACCGCGACGATGGGGTAGCCGAGCACGCCGTCGGCCGCCATCGCGCGCAGGCGAATCACGCCCGTCGTCGTTTCCTCGGTGCCGAAACGCACCGACGCCAGTTCGCTCTTGCGTTCGGTGTGCAGCACGTTCACGAGATCCGCGCCGTCATCCATTGTCACGTGCGGCTTCAGGTCGATCGCCTGATTCAGGTGTTTGTAGTAGGTCGGGCCGTCCTCGCCCTTGATCGCGTAGATGCGGATGCCCGCATATTTTGCAAGGTATGCGGAGACGTAGTCCTGCGTGGACAGCGGATTGCTGGCGCACAGGGCGACATCCGCGCCGCCCTCGGCGAGGGCGAGCATCAGATTCGCCGTCTCGGTCGTGACGTGCAGGCACGCGGAGACGCGCAGGCCCGCGAGGGGCTTGTCCTTTTTAAACCGCGCGCGGATCTGGCGCAGCACGGGCATCGACTGCTCGGCCCATTCGGTGTTGTCTTTGCCCTCGTCGGCGAGCGCGATATCCTTCACGTCGTAGTCGGCCATTTGTGCTTCCTTATATCCGTGCGTAAACGAAAAAATCCCAACGTGGGCGACTTGCCCGCGCATCGATGCGGTTTCGCGTTTCGCTATTTCCCCGCGAGCGCCTTGAGTTCCGCGGCCTTGTCCGTGCGCTCCCACGTGAAGCTGTCCTCGGTGCGTCCGAAGTGGCCGTACGCGGCGGTCGCGCGGTAGCGCGGTTTGAGCAGGTCGAGGTGCGCGATGATCTTCGCCGGCTTGAGCGGGAAGACCTGCCGAATCAGATCGGCGATCTTTTCCTCGGGCAGCTTGCCGGTGCCGAAGGTGTCGACGTACACGCTGACCGGGTCCGCAACGCCGATCACGTAGGCAAGCTGGATCTCGACGCGCGACGCGAGCCCCGCCGCGACGACGTTCTTGGCGATGTAGCGGCCCATGTACGCCGCGGAGCGATCGACCTTCGACGGGTCCTTGCCCGAAAACGCGCCGCCGCCGTGACGGCCCATGCCGCCGTAGGTGTCCACGATGATCTTGCGTCCCGTGAGACCGCAGTCGCCCATCGGCCCGCCGACGACGAACCGCCCGGTGGCGTTGATGTGATAGATCGTTTTGTCGTCGACAAGGCCCGCGGGCAGCGACTTTTTCACCACCTCTTCGCGCACCGCCTCGACGATCCGCTCGTGGGTCGCGTCGTCGTCATGCTGCGTGGCGATGACGATGGTGTGGATGCGTTTGGGCACGCCGTTTTCGTACTGCACCGTCACCTGGGACTTGCCGTCGGGGCGGAAAAACGCCGCGCGGCCGTCCTTGCGCGCTTTCGAGAGGCCCGCGGACAGCAGGTGCGCGTAGTGGATCGGCGCGGGCATCAGCACGGGCGTTTCGTCGCACGCGAAGCCGAACATCATGCCCTGGTCGCCCGCGCCCTGCTCGACGTGCAGGCCCTGGCCCTCGGTTACGCCCTGGGAAATGTCTGGGCTCTGCTTGTCGATCGAGGTCACCACCGCGCAGGTGCGGAAGTCGAAACCCTTGCGCGAATCGTCGTAGCCGATCTCCTCGATCGTCTTGCGCACGACCGCCGCCATGTCCACATAGCCGGTCGTCGTGATCTCACCGGCGATCACCGCGAGACCGGTCGTGACGAGCGTTTCGCAGGCCACGCGGCCCTTGGAATCCTGACGCAGAATCTCGTCGAGGATCGAATCGCTGATCTGGTCGGCGATCTTGTCGGGGTGGCCTTCGGTCACGGATTCGGACGTGAAAAGATAGTCCAAGCTCGGCATACGCGCTCTCTCCCTGGGATGAATGAACGAACCCCTGTCCCCATTCGGGCCAAACACTCTACACAGATCGCGATCAGAAAAAAGACGAGGTTCACTGCATGGGTTGGAGGCCGGCGCAAAGACGCGAGATGACGTTCAACCGCTCGTTACATCGCGGGGAATCGCGGCGTCGGGTCGATTACGCCTTGGCGTAGATGCGTCTCCACTCATCCTGTTCCGTGCGACTGGGGAAGCGCGGCTGGACGGTGAGGTCGACGAGCTTCGCCGTCAGATCCTCGCCGGGCAGCGGCGAGTCCTTGATGCGCGCCGCTTTGACGATGTGGCCGGGCGTGTCGTCGAACTCGGAGTCCACGTAGGCGAGCACCACGAAGCGCTTCTCCTCGTCGAGGAACGCAAACGAGGTGATCGTGCCGACGACATTCTGATCATCATCGAGGATGACGTGACCTTCGCGCACGCTCTTGGCCCCTTGCCCCGCCAATCGCACCAGCTTGCGTCGCATGCCGCCCTCGAGCCGCGCGCGATAGGCGCCGCGACCGACGAACCACGGCTTGGCCAGTCGCGCGACCCAGCCGTATCCCGCTTGGGTGAGCGTGCCGCTGAGCGATCCTTCGAGTTCGTGGCCGAAGAGCGGCAGTCCCGCCTCGAGGCGGGCGGCGTCGCGCGCACCCAGCCCCGCGGGGCCGGCGCCCGTGTCGCACAGCTTTTTCCACAGTTCGACCGTGCGATCGGGATGCACGAAGATCTCGTATCCCACCGGTTCGCCCGTGTAGCCCGTCATCGCGAGCCAGACATCGCATCCGCCGACCCGGGCGCGCGCGACGTGGTTGCGTTTCATCGCGGCGATTCGACGCCGGTCCTCTTCCGAATCCGCGATATGGATCAGCAGATCGCGCGAACCCGGTCCCTGGAGCGCGAGGTCGAGCATCGAATCGGCGCCGGCGCTGCGCAGGTCGCGGATTTGCACCGGGCCGGGCATGCGTTTCGCGCCTTCGACGGGATCGATCGCGAAACGGTTCGAAGCCGCGGCGTTGATCCATTCCCAATCCGCCGCCGCGTTGGCCGCGTTGACGACCAGCATGTAGCGCTCGCGTTCGAGCCGGTACACGTACGTGTCGTCCGCGGCGATTCCGTTCGGGCGCAACAGATACTGATAGGCCGCGCGGCCCACCGGCAGGTTGAGCACGCGGTTGGCGAGCAGGGTTTCGAGAAACACCCCCGCCCAGGGGCCCGTGAAGTCGAAGACCGACATGTGCGACACGTCGAAGAGCGACGCCTTGGTTCGGGTCGCGCGGTGTTCGGCGAAGATCCCGGCGGGATACTGCACCGGCATCTCCCAACCGGCGAACGGAACCAGCTTGGCGCCAAGGGCGACGTGCGTGTCGTACAGTACTGTGCGGCGCGGCGGCCCGTCGGGTCGCGGTGCCGGCGCGAACTCGGGCCGCGCGGGAGCGCCGATCGCCGACGCGATGGCTTTTTGTCCGATGAAAAAAACCTTCGACGGCATCACAATGTCTGCACCGGCTTTCGCCGCGTCGATCGCGGAGCCCGTAAACGGGGAGACGTCGCGCGCCTCGGCGAGCGCCGCCGCCGCCGCGCCCAGCTCGGCGTGATCGACGTACCGGCATTCGTCGAGCCCGTGGATCCGCGGCCAGGGATCTCCCGGCACGATCTCCACAACACCGGCAGCGACCGCGCGCAACCAGAGCGCGATCTGCGCCGCGCGTCGCGGGCTCGGCCAAATCGCGAAGCTCGGCTCCCCGTCGCCCCGCAGCAGCCGGGCGACGATCACTTCGTCGAGCACCTGGGCGTCCGGCATGAGCAGGAGCGCGCGCCGCGCGTAACCCGGCAGCAAGTCGAGCGTCGTCACGGAAACGAGTTGACCCACGGCGAAGACCGCCTCGGGCCCGGCAAACGCGATGGCGCCGGACGTGGGCTCGGGAAACGACCCCGCACCCGACACGAGTTGCGCGATTTCGCGCAACGCCTGCTCGGTCTTTTCGATCGCACTCCACTCGAATCGCGCGCCGCCGACCGCCTCCGGCGCGCCGGGTTTGTATTCGGCATAAGTCCGGGCGCTGTAGAACAGCCCGGCCATGGCGCGCGTGATGCGCACGCACAGTTCCGCGCTCTGGCACGCCACGGCGTACCGCGAAGGATTCATCAGAAATGTCGTTGTGCGCGGAACGCCGGTTCGCTGATCCTGCGTCGCCTTGATGCCGACGGTGGCCAGCGCGGCGATGGCGTCGCCGGAAGAAATAGCGAACGCGTCGGGAGGCGTGAACGGGCGAAGATCGACGACGATCTCGAACGGAGCGGCCTTGCGCGTGGTCGCGTAGAATCCGCTTTCGTTGAGCTGTTCGGCGAAGTAATCGCTCAGGCGACGCAGTTCGGCGGTATCCACGTCCGCCGGGACGTCACGACCTGTGAAGTCGAGATACATGCGGGAGCCCCGATAAGATTCGAAAAAAGCATGACGCGTAACCGGCCCCAACCGGAGGTCAAAGTCTAGGGCCAACGCACCGGGGACGCAAGAATGACGCCGGCCCGGCCGCGGCCCGACCTCGGCCCGCGTTGCTTGACGCGCCGAATGCGCGGGTGTTAACCGTTTTGCATGCATCGTTTTCGCGTATTCGCGGTCGCGGCGATCGGTTTCGTGTTGCCGGCGATCTTCATCGCCGCCGGCGGGAGTCCCCCAAAACCGGCAAACGCGATTTCGGCGAAGGCCGTTCGGGTGTCGCCTGAGACTCTCATCGACATCGTCGACGCCGCGACCCGCGACTGCCGTGCGTTCGAGGTCTCGTTGGACGAGGGAGTCCGTGCTCGGCCCTCGTTCACGCCGCTCGCAGACCCGATCGGCGCGTCGGGCAGCATCGACCGCTCGAACCCCCGCGCGTATCACGTCGAGCGCGAGTGGACGGTTATGCGCGGGGGTGGGCGCGCCGCGCGTTGGATTCTCGTGTGCCGGGCATCGGGCGAAGCGCCGAACCGCGACGACCGCCCGCCCGGGCGAGATGTGGGCGACCCCTGCACCACCGATCCCGAGTGCGACGACGGTCTGTACTGCAACGGCGCGGAGACGTGCGTCGCCGACGAATGCGCCGCCGGTACGCCGGTCGATTGCGCGAGCGACGGTGTCTTCTGCAACGGAGTCGAGATGTGTTGGGAAGACACCGACGAGTGCGTGCATAGCGGCAACCCCTGCGCCGACGACGGGTCTTTCTGCAACGGCGACGAGGTCTGCGACGAGGTCGAATTCCAGTGCCTGCACGGCGGCGACCCATGCGCGGACGACGGCGCGTACTGCAACGGCACGGAGTCTTGCAACGAAACCGACGACGCGTGCGAGTCGTCGGGCGACCCCTGCGACGACGGCGAGTATTGCACGGGCGTCGAAACCTGCGACGAAGTCGCCGACGACTGCCTCGCGGGCACCTCGCCCTGCGCCGACGACGCCATCTACTGCAACGGAACGGAAAGCTGCGACGAAGCCGCGGACGCCTGCACGCACTCGGGCGATCCCTGCAACGACAACGGCGCGTTCTGCGACGGCAACGAGTCGTGCGACGAGGAAACGGCCGCGTGCGTGTCGAGCGGATCGCCGTGCGCCGACGACGGCCTGTGGTGCACGGGCACCGAGAC
>JADLEX010000165.1 GCA_020845895.1 Deltaproteobacteria bacterium
GCTCTCGTACCCGTCCACCTCGTACTGCTCGCGCGTCACGAGATAGCCCATGTACGCATTCGCGGGACCGGTCACAATGCACCGCGCCCCCGGCGGGCACATCGTCTGGTACATCTCGCCGGTCGCGTACGTCGCTTCGCCCGGCACGGCGATGACGACGAGCGATCCCAGCCGGGTCGTCTGGAACGTCACCTCTGGATCGACGTAGAACGCACGCGACAGAAAGTGCGGCAACTCGGATCGCCCCCAACTGCGCACGACCACGCGCTCGAAGGGTTCGCGCACGGCGGAACCCGCGACGTCGTTCGCGGTGAACGCCCGGCGTGACGCCATCACGTCCAAGATCGCCTTCGAGAGCGCCTCGCCGTAGTCCTCCATTTGACGGTCCTCCGAGACCCCCTCGACCCAGTCGGGGCTCGGCGCCGCGTCACCCAACGGTCCGTTCATATAGAGCACCGTTGTTTCGGGCCCCAGGGCTTCCTCAACGCGACGGTACACGACGCCGGGATAATCCGCGGACACGCGCGTGCTCTTCGGCGAAAGCACCGTGGGATGCGCGGTGAAGTGCACGAGCGCGCCGATGGTCGATCCGTCCGTTCGCGAGAACTTCAGAACCGTGAGTGTCCGATTGACCGGATGCGCTCCGGTGTCCGGCGCGGTGTTGGCGCTCTCATTGCCGTGGACAAATCCCGGATCGAGCCGGCTGCGATTGAGGCCAAACACGTCTTTCGACGCCATCTCGATGCGCGCCGGTTCGGCCGATGCCCGCGCTTCGCGCACGGCCTCTGCGATGGAATCCGTCAGATACTTCAGGATCTTTTCGTCGAACGCACCCATCGCCACCTTGGCGATGAACGATCGGTCGTAACCCGCGAAGCCCGAATGGTTGTGTGTCGCGGTCAGGAGAAAGTTGTGGTCGTCAAAGCCGTCCACGGCAAGTTTCGACAGCGCTTCGTCGTGCACGATCGTCGTGACGTAACACAGATCCGTACTGACGACGGCGATCTGGCTTCCGTGCGGATCGATCGCCACGAGCGCGCGCACGAAGATCGGGTCGCGCACGCCCGTCGCCTTGGCCCTCGCCCGCCCGCCGTAACCGTTCAGCGACACCGGCATCTCGTTCAGGTCGGGCGTGATGTCCACCTTCGCCATGCCGATGAGCAGCGGCGGGGTTTCGGTCGGCGCGGCCGGGATCTCGTCTTCGGCCGCACCGAAATTTGCAGCGACGCAGATCGCGAAGGAGAGAAGAACTGCGATCGGGGTTGTCAGTCGGGCACGGAAAAGACCAGGCATGTGTTCGTTCCGCCGAATCCAAAGGAGTTTTTGAGCAGTACGCGCGTCTCGCGGCGACGCAGCGGCTCGGAAACGTAATCCAAATCGCATTCCGGGTCGGGTATCGTCAAGTTGGTCGTCGGCAGCACCGCCCGGCGGTTCATCGCCGCGATGGCGAGAATCGCCTCGATGGCGCCCGTCGCCCCGAACGAATGGCCGTGCATCGACTTGGTCGACGACACGGAAATCTCGTACGCCCGCGCGCCGAAAACGCTCTTGATGGCGTTCGACTCCGCCAGATCCCCGTACTTCGTCGAGGCAGCGTGCGCCGAAATGTAATCAACTTCCTCGGGCGCAACCTGCGCATCGGCGAGCGCGAGACGAATCGCCCGCGCCCAGTGCTCGCCGTCGGCCTTCGGCGTGATGACGTGGTGCGCGTCGTTGGTGTGCGCCTCGCCTTCGAGAATCGCGTACACCCGCGCGCCCCGGGCCCGGGCTGCGTCGAGCCGCTCCAGCACCACCAGGCCGCACCCCTCGCCCTTGATGAGCCCAGCGCGGTCCAGCGAAAACGGCTTGCACGCGCGAACGGGGTCGTCCGTGGGATTGATCGCCTTGGCGTTGATAAATGTGGCGTACATGAAGACGCCGATGGCCGCTTCGCTTCCGCCCGCGATCATCGCGTCGGCGCGGCCGAGACGAATCGCGTCAGCCGCCAGCGAAATCGCCGTCCCGCCCGACGCGCACGCGTTGACCACGCCGATCGAGGGACCGCGATACCCGAAACGCAGCGCCACGAGTCCTGTGGGCATGTTGCCCGAGACCGCGATGCCCATGTGGCCGGGGATGTGCTCGGCGTCGCGCTCGGCGAAGGCCTGATAGAGCGCCTTCTGCCACGTCTGCGCGCCGGTAACCGCGGTGCCGATGACGACGCCCACGCGGTCGCCGTCGATGCCGCTCTCGCGCAATCCCGCGTCGGCGACGGCCTCGTCCGCGGCGGCGATGGCGAAGTTCTCGAAGTCGTCGTAGCGCGCTGCGAATTTTTCGTCGACGTATTTCGTGGGATCGAAGCCGAACACGGTGCCGCCGACCCGGCAGGGAATCCGCGCGCCGTATTCCCCGGCGAAGCGCTCGTCGCACCGGCGGATGCCGCTCACACCCGCGTGCGCCGCCGTGACGGCATCCTCCACGCACAGCCCCAAGGGCGAGATCAGGCCCATTCCGGTCACGGCGATCCGTTGCGAGTCCGGCTTCATGGCTCAACTCCCCGCGCGAAGCGCGCTCGCCCCGAATCGATCATCATCATTCATATGAATCAGTCATATCGAAATTCTCCCGCATTGACCAGTTCCGCTCGGTATCGCGTTGGCGAACTTCCGCACGTTCGTCATAATGCACCCAGTTTCCACACGAATACCGTCGTGCGAATGGCGAAGGACAACCCGATGCGGACGCATTACCCCCTGATTCTCGGTGCGCGATTTCACGACACACCCGCGCGGCTCGAGGTGCGCGACAAGTTCACCGGCGAGGTGGCGGCGACGACCGCTCTCGCGGATGAGGCACTTCTCGACGAGGCCGTCGCGAAGGCATGCGCGGCAGCCGATTCCATGCGCGATTTGCCCGCATACCGACGCCGCGAGATCCTGGACCACTGCGTGCGTCGATTCGAGGAACGCGCCGAGGAACTGGCGATGGCGCTGTGCGTCGAAGCGGGAAAGCCGATTCGCGACGCACGCGGCGAGGCAACGCGCCTCGTCGACACCTTCCGCGCCGCGAGCCACGAGACGTCGCGATCCGCCGGCGAGGTCATGACGATGGACATCACGCCGCGCGCGCAGGGCTATCGCGGCTGGTGGAAGCGTGTGCCGATCGGCCCGTGCGCGTTCATCACCCCGTTCAACTTTCCGCTCAACCTCGTCGCGCACAAGGTGGCGCCCGCCATCGCCGCCGGGTGTCCCTTCGTGCTCAAGCCCGCGAGCGCCACGCCGATCGGCGCGCTGATCGTGGGCGAAACGCTCATCGAGGCGGGCATGCCGGACGGCTCGTTTTCCGTCGTCCCCTGCCCCGGCGCCGTCGGCGAACGGCTGGTCACCGACGAGCGGATCAAACTCGTCAGTTTCACCGGTTCGGCGAGCGTGGGTTGGGCGCTGAAAGTGAAGTGCGGCAAGAAGAAGATCGCGCTGGAACTCGGCGGCAACGCGGCGTGCGTGGTCGATCGCGACGCGGACATCGAGGACGCGGCGGCGCGCATCGTCGTCGGCGCGTTCTATCAGTCGGGCCAGAGTTGCATCAGCGTCCAGCGAATTTTCGTCCACGCGGATGTTCACGAATCTTTCCGAGAGATTCTCGTTGGCAAAATGCGCGCGCTGGTCATGGGCGACCCCAAGGATGAAGCGACGTTCATCGGGCCGATGATTTCCGAGGCCGAGGCGCATCGCGTGGACCATTGGGTGCAGACGGCGGTGGGACGCGGGGCGCGGCTGCTGTGCGGCGGCGGGCGCGACGGCGCGATGATGAGCGCGACGTTGCTGGAAAACGTCCCCGACGACGAACCGCTCTTCGCCGACGAGGCGTTCGGCCCGGTCGCAATTCTGGAGCCGTTCACCGATTTCGACGCCGCGCTGCGCCGCGTGAACGCGAGCCGGTTCGGGTTGCAGGCGGGGGTGTTCACGCGCGACATCGACCGCGCCATGCGCGCGTGGGATCGGCTTGAGGTCGGCGGCGTGGTGATCGGCGATGTGCCGTCCTGGCGCGTCGATCACATGCCATACGGCGGCGTGAAAGACAGCGGCCTCGGCCGCGAGGGCATCCGGTTCGCGATCGAGGAGATGACGGAGGTCCGACTGATGGCGCTGCGCGGGAGGCGGGAGACGTAGAGGATTTGAAGCGATCGCCAGACAGACCTATTTAACGGACACAGCGCACTTCATAATCGCCAACGCAGTAATTGACGGTCCGGCAATCACGAACGCCGCCTTGGCTGAAGTCGATGAACCAAGCCGCGGATTGCGCGTCCTCGATGGCCGAGGATGACCAAAACGATCCGCAATTACCCGCCAATTCCGGTGGACCGTAGCAGCCGTTGTTCGGACCGGCACCGGAATCGCATGAAAAGCAGGATGCGTCCGAACACGTATCTTCGCAGGGGTCTTGCGTAGAATTCACGCTCCAGGACTTTCCGTCAGAACAAGCCGTCAAACAAGTATCCGTGACACCGCAAGATCCGCCGGTCTCGGTCGCGTCACAGCCGCGGATGAGCGTTCGCAGTTCAGAAATCGTCGGCAGGCGCCAGTCGTCATAACCGGCGAGAGTTGCTCCCTCACAAAATGAAGTCGCGTCTTCCCAACTGGCGCCCTGTTGTGACGACTCGAACTGCCAAGTCAACCCGGACGCCGGGTCGGTCCACTGTTCGTTCGCCCCGCCGTCATCATCATCGTCGTCGTTGCTCCGCGAACACGCGAAAAGGGCGGCGAGCAGCAATATCGTCGCAATTCCACGAATTCCAAATTTCGTTCGCATCGTCACCTTCTGATGTCAATGTCGCGGCTACCCGCACTTCTTCTTCGCGAGCCACGTCCCCACGTGCTCGGCGACGGCGCGTTCGAGAGCGATCTCGCGGCCGCCCGTCAAAAGCGTCGTGACGGAGACGAGTTCCACGAGGCTGTTCGTCACGAAGATCTCGTCTGCCTCGGTCAGTTCGCCGCCGAAAACGGTGCGTTCCTCGACCGGCGCGCCCATCTCGCGAATCGCTTCGAGAACGACGTCGCGCACCACGCCGGGCAGCAAACCCACGCGCACGTCGGGCGTCGCGATCATTCCGTCTTTGACGACGAAGACGTTGGACGACGCACCCTCGACGACGCGCCCCGCGGTATCGATGAGAATCGCCTCAAATGCGTCGTTTTGATCGGCCCAGTCGCGATAGAAGAGGAAGTCGAGATACGCGAGGGTTTTGAGTCCACGGCTGGGAGCGGCGTCGCGCGACGGGCAGTCCACCGTGATCGCGCGGATGCCGCGCTCGAATAATTCCGCTCCGAACGCGGGGAGCGGCCGCGCCGTGATGATGCGCGTGGCCGGGCCCGGCGCGTCGCGAAACGGGGTGCGTCCCGCGTGCGGCCCGCGCGTGACGGTGAGGCGCACGGCCAAGTCGCCCGCGCCGTTCTGACGAACGAGTTCGCTCACGGCCGCGGCCATGAGGGCGGGCGTCTCGGGAATCGCGATACGCATCCGCTCCGCCGCGTTGTAGAGGCGGCGCAGGTGGCGATCGAGCCAGGCGACGTGGCCGCCGTCGGCGCGCATCGTCTCGAAGAGGCCGTCGCCGTAGAGCAGACCGCGGTCGTCGATGGGGACCGTTGCGACCTGGGACGGCATGAATTGCCCGTTGAGGTAGACCATGCCGCTCACAGCTCGGCCCCCAGCGCCTTCGCCATGGCGCGCGCCTTGTCGAGCACCTCTTCGTATTCGGCGGCGGGGTCGGAATCGGCCACGATGCCCGCCCCCGCGTGAAACGACGCCGTGCCGCCCGCAAACACGATGGTGCGAATGGCGATGGAGAGCGACAGGCCGCCGTCGAACCCGAACGCGCCGATCGCCCCGGTGTACGGCCCGCGCGACACGGGCTCCAGGTCGTCGATGATCGTCATCGCGCGGATCTTGGGCGCGCCGGTGATGGAACCGCCGGGAAACGTCGCCCGGATCACCTCGGCGGTGCGCGTCCCTTCGCGCAGTTTGCCTTCGACGCACGACACGGTGTGAAACACCGTCGGCAATTCGTCCACGTAGGCGTGATCGGTCACGACGACCGAACCGTACTCGCACACGCGGCCCAGGTCGTTGCGTTCGAGATCCACGATCATCGACAGCTCGGCGCGCTCCTTGGGGCTCGCCAGCAGATCGGCGAGACGATCCGCGTCGAGCTCGGCGTCGCCCGTTCGACGGCGCGTACCCTTGATCGGCCGCGTCTGGATCTTGCTTCCCGCGACGCGCAAAAAGAGTTCCGGCGAAGCGCTGATGATGTGCGCGGACTCGGACTCCAGATATGCGCCATAGCGCGATGGCGTGAAGTGTCGGAGACGGCGGTACAGGTCGAACGGCTCGCCGCGCCACGGCGACTGGAAACGCACGGCGAGATTCACCTGATAAATGTCGCCGTCGACGATGTGCCGCAGCGCGCGGGTGACGCGGTCTTGATATTCCTCGGCCGTCAGATCGGCCTCGACCGCGTTCGGCGCGGCGTCAGGCACTCCGGAGGCGTGCGTCGCGGCGCGGCCGGCAAGATCCGTCGTGATGATTTCCTCGGCGGTCCACTTCGCGTCGAGATCCGCGCCTGCATCCCAGGCGCACACCGACAGCGACCACTTCGACTGATAGTGATCGTACACGAGCACGCGGTCGTAGAATGCGAGATCGATGAGTGGGAGACCGGGCCCACCGCCCGGCGCGGGGCCGAGGCGCTCGACGCAGCGATTCAAATCGTACGACAGATATCCGATCGCCCCGCCGCTGAAATGATCGCCCTGCGCCGAGTCGGGCAATCGGTACCGGGCCAGCACGGCGTCCAGCGCGTCGACAGGATTTCCCTCGAAATGCTCCTCCGCGTCCGAGCGTCGCAAGGTCGCGGAGTCGGGATGAGCAACAAAAGTCGCCACCGGGTCCCAACCGATGATGGAATAGCGCCCGAGGGCTGAACCGCGCTGAGACGATTCGAGAAACGCGAGGCGCCGACCCACGACCGTCGCCGCGAATTCCACGGGCTCGCAACGTAGCTCGATCGGCTTCGAGCGCGTGGTCATACCGCGTCCCCCACCCGGCCTTCGAGAAAGTTTCGCAGGAGCGCGACGCCGTGCGGCGTCATGAACGACTCGGGATGAAACTGAACGCCCTCGATCGGCGCGGATGTATGGCGGATGCCCATGATTTCGCCTTCGGCGGTGCGTGCCGAGATCACGAACGGGGCCGGCAGCGTTGCGGGATCGACGACGAGGGAGTGGTAACGCGCGACGGTGATGGTCTTCGGCAATCGGTGGAACACGCCGAGGCCGTCGTTTTGCACGAGCGAGGTCTTGCCGTGAACGGGGCGTTTCGCGTGCACGATTCGACCGCCGAGCGCCGCCGCGACGCACTGATGGCCGAGGCAAACGCCGAGCGTGGGGATTCGCCGCAGGATGGCCCGGCTCACCATCCCGATCGAGATCCCCGCTTCGTCCGGACCGCCGGGGCCGGGGGAGATCAGGAGGCGGTCGTAAGTATCGGACACAGTGGGCGAGTCGAGGGCGACGTCGCTGCGAACCACGGTCAAATCCGCGCCCAGCGCACCCAGCGCCTGCACCAAATTGAAGGTGAACGAGTCGAAATTGTCGATCACGAGAACGTTCATGGCCGGGACTTTTACACCAGCGCAGCGGGTGCGCACAGGGGGTTCGGCGACTTCGCGCCGATTGGCCTCCGGCGCGTCCGTTTCGATCCGGAATTGACGCGCCGAAGAACTCAGTTGCGAACCTCCGGGCAAATGGCGCGAGAGGAACGGAAGTAAATTAGTAATCATTCGCACGAAATACCTTTTACTTTTACGACGTCGTCTTGCCGCGCATTCGACGAGGTTCCGCGCAACCGACACGTTCTGCATCTTACAGATTCCCCGTGCTCTGCCGCGATGCGTTAATCGGACCATTTCAGTCCTAATTCGCTTGTCATATCCGAGCCTTGCGTAGGCAAAATGAACCGCAATTCATTCCGTTAGGGCTTGACGCCCACGGAGGGCTTTGCTAGGTTCGCGCCGCTTCGCCGCCCCGGGTGGACGGCGGATGCTTCCGGTTTGTTGCCAATTTGTGCTTTTGCAGATGGGCTCTTCATCCGCAGGCGATCAGGGCGTGACCGAGACCTTCTCCGGAACGACAAAGGGACGTTTTAGGTCGGCGGCTCTCTTCGGCTGAAATCGTATCCGTGCTGACGATTTCGGGTCCGCGGGTTTCCCGTCTCGAACAAGGTGGGTGAAACGTGGCGGTCATTTTTCCCCGTTGGACCAACCGGGTCCCGCTTCTGAGCGCGTTGGCCGTGGCGCTGGGTAGCGTCTTCGCCATTGGCGCAATGTGGTACTGGTTTTCGCCCAAATACACGGACGTCGGCTACCAGCCGGCGCAGCCGGTCGAGTTCAGCCACAAGCTGCACGCGGGCGATTTGGGCATGGATTGCCGGTACTGCCACAACACGGTCGAGCGCGGCCGCTTCGCCGCCGTCCCGCCGACGCAGACCTGCATGAACTGCCACAAGATCGTCCGCGCCGACAGTCCGAAGCTGGCCGCCGTGCGCGAATCCGCCGCCACGGGCAAGCCGATCGAATGGACGCGCGTGCACATGCTGCCCGATTACGCATACTTCGATCACAGCTCTCACCTTGCGGCCGGAGTCGGCTGCCAGTCGTGCCATGGCCGGATCGATCAAATGAACGTGGTGAAGCAGGAACAGCCGCTCTCCATGAGCTGGTGTCTCGATTGCCACCGCAACCCGACCCCCGCGCTGCGTCCCTTCGATCAGGTGACCGCGATGGGCTACGATCCGGTCGCCTCGGGCTATCAGCCCGATGCCGATCCCGCGCGCGGGCACAAGGTCATGCCTCCCGTCAACTCCTGCTCGGGGTGCCACCGATGACGACGCACAAAACCCCGTGGCGCAGCCTCGAAAGCCGAGATCCCTCGCCGGAATACCTCGAGGAGCTTCGTCAGGAATTTCCGAATCTGGTCGCCTCGGCCGAAGCCACGGTCGATCCCGGATCGGTCGATCGGCGATCCTTCCTCACGCTCATGGGCGCCTCGCTCGGCGCGGTCGGCGCATCGGGGTGCATTGCCCGCAAGCCCGTCGAGAAGATCCTGCCTTACGGCAGCCGGCCCGAGGACCGCGTTCCCGGCAAACCGGAGTTTTTCGCGACGAGCGCGTTCGTCGGCGGCGGTGTGACCGGCCTGCTGGTGGAAAGTCAGGACGGTCGCCCCACCAAAATCGAGGGCAATCCGGATCACCCCATGAGCGGCGGCGCGACGAGCGCGTGGGCGCAGGGGATCGTGCGCGACCTGTACGACCCCGATCGCGGTCGCACACCGACGCAAAAGGGCGCTGCCGCTACGTGGGCGCAGTTCGACGACTTCGCCAAGACGCACTTCGACGCGGCCCGCGCGAGCGGCGGCGAGGGTGTCGGCCTGCTCGTCGATGCGACGCCGTCTCCAACCTACAAAAAGGTCCTTACCGACTTCGTCGCCGCGTTTCCCAAGGCGCGGGTCTATCGCCACGATCTCGCGGACCGCGCGAATGAGTCCAAGGGTCTCGCGTCGGTCGGGCTCGCGAATGTGCGCACGTCCTATCGGTTCGATCAGGCTCGCGTGATCGTCGCGCTCGATGCCGATCCCTTCGGCTTCGATCCGGACGCGGTCGCGAATCTGCGTGCGTTCACGAATGGCCGCCGCCTCACGTCCGAAAAGGACGAGATGAATCGCCTCTACGCGGTGGAACCGAACTTCACCGTGACGGGCGGACAGGCGGACAACCGGCTGCGTCTCAAGGGCGCGCAGGTCGGCGTGTTCCTCAAGTCGCTCGCGTCCAAGCTCTTTTCGCTCGGCGTGTCGGCACCTTCGGGCAGCGAGTCCGCGCTGGCCGCCCTGCAGGGCGCGACCGGCGACGGCGACTTCGAAAAATGGGTCGCGGCGCTGGCGAAGGATCTGAAGGACAACGCGGGCAAGGGTCTGATCGTCGTGGGCGATCGGCAGCCGGCGGCCGTCCACGCGCTGGCCGCGATGGTGAATCAGGCGCTGGGCAACACGGGGAATACCGTCGTTTACACGCCGACGGGCCTCGCCCGGGGGGGCACGCTCACGGAACTGGCGACGGCCATCCGCGCGTCGCAGGTGAAAACGCTCGTCGTCATCGAGACGAACGCCGCGTACACCGCGCCCGCGTCGCTCGACTTCGGCGCGCTGGTCGCCTCGGTGCCGACCTCGATCTGCCTGGGCTTTTATCCCGACGAAACCGCCAACGCGGCGACGTGGTATCTGCCGGCGAGCCACGCGCTCGAGTCGTGGGGCGACCTGACCGCTTCCGACGGCACGTATTCGATCGTTCAGCCGCTCATCGCCCCGCTCTTCGAGTCGCGCAGCGCGCTCGAGTTCGTCGCGAAGCTCGTCGGATCGGCGCAGTCCGCGCACGACCTCGTTCGCGCGACCGCGCAGACGGCCAATCCCACCGTCGATTTCGAGAAAAATTGGCGCAAGTGGCTGCACGACGGCGTCGTGAAGAAGGGCGAAAAACCCGGCACGCCGAGCTTCGACTGGTCCGGTCTCGCCGCCGCGGTCGGTTCGCTGCCCAAGGCGGATGCGGGCGGGCTCGAACTCAATCTCGTCGCGTCCCCCGCGGTGTACGACGGGCGTTACGCGAACAACGCGTGGCTGCAGGAAACGCCCGACCCGATGTCAAAGCTGACGTGGGACAACGCGCTCTACGTCTCACCGAAGACCGCCGAGGAGCTCGGTGTGAAGATGGGTCCGCTGAGCGCGCGCGGCAAGGACGCCGATCTCGTCGAGGTCGCCGTCGGCGACGCGAAGCTCGAAGTGCCCGCCTGGGTGCTTCCCGGCGTGGCGGACGGCGCGCTGGTTCTGTCGCTCGGCTACGGTCGCACATTCGAGGGCCGCGCGGCGAAGGACGTCGGTTTCAACGCCTACCGCCTGCTGCGAGCCGAAAACGCTTGGATCGCGGACGGCGCGAATGTTCGTCCCATCGGCAAGACCTACCGCATGGCGACGACGCAGGAACACGGCGACATGGAGAATCGCCCGATCGTTCGCGAGGCGACGCTCGAGGAGTTCCGCAAGGAACCGAACTTCGCGAAGGAGATGGTCGAGCATCCTCCGCTCAAGTCACTTTGGAAGGAACCGAATGCAACGGAAGGCATGCAGTGGGGCATGGCGGTCGATCTGACCTCTTGCAATGGTTGCAACGCGTGCATGGTGGCGTGCGTCTCCGAGAACAACGTCCCCGTCGTCGGCAAGGAGCGCGTAGCCTGGGGCCGCGAGTTACACTGGCTGCGTCTCGACCGCTATTTCATCGGCGACGAAAGCAATCCGCAGGCGGTGATGCAGCCGATGATGTGCTCGCACTGCGAACTCGCGCCGTGCGAAGGCGTCTGCCCGGTTTCGGCCACCGTTCACAGCCCCGAAGGCCTGAACGACATGGCCTACAACCGCTGCATCGGCACGCGCTACTGCTCGAACAACTGTCCCTTCAAGGTCCGCCGCTTCAATTGGTTCGCGTTCCAGAAGGAACCGATGAACAAGGACCCCGAACTTCCCGACCTGACGAAAATGCAGAAGAATCCGGACGTCACGGTTCGATTCCGAGGCGTCATGGAGAAGTGTACGTATTGCGTGCAGCGGATCAGCGAGGCGCGGGCCGAGGCCAAGCGGCACGGCAAGGTCGAGATCACAGACGGCGCGATGCACACGGCCTGCGAGCAGGCGTGCCCGGCGCAGGCAATCGTCTTCGGCAACATCAGCGATCCGGCCAGTCGCGTCTCGAAGCTCAAAGCCCAGAACCGCGACTACGCGCTGCTTTCCGAGCTGAACATCAAGCCGCGCACTTCGTACCTGGCCAAGATCCGTAACCCGAATCCGGACCTGGTGTGACCATGCAGGAAGCCCTCGATCCCAAGGTTTACGATCCCGTCGACGGACGCAATCCGCTGATTCTCGGCGGTCATGACTTCCACTCGATCACCGAGGCGGTGGCGCGCCCGGTCGAGTGGAAGACCCCGAAGGCATGGTGGGTCGTGTTCGCGGTGTCGCTGTCCATGCTCGGCCTGTTGGGCGTCGCGGTCGGTTGGCTTTTTTGGCAGGGCACCGGAGTCTGGGGCCTCAACAACCCGGTCGGCTGGGCGTGGGACATCACGAACTTCGTGTTCTGGGTCGGCATCGGACACGCCGGAACGCTGATCTCCGCGATCCTCTTCCTGTTCCGTCAGAAGTGGCGCACGTCGATCAATCGCTTCGCCGAGGCGATGACCATTTTCGCGGTCATGTGCGCGCTGATTTTTCCGGGCATCCATGTCGGTCGTATCTGGGTCGCGTACTACCTGCTGCCCCTGCCCAACCAAATGAACATCTGGCCCAACTTCCGCAGCCCGCTGCTGTGGGACGTCTTCGCGGTCAGCATCTACGGCACCGTGTCGATACTCTTCTGGTACACGGGCCTGATCCCCGACCTCGCCACGCTGCGCGACCGCGCGAAGAACATGCTGGCGAAGCTGATCTACGGAATCTTCTCGCTGGGGTGGCGCGGGTCCAACCGCCACTGGCAGCACTATGAGAAGGCGTACATGATCCTCGCCGGGCTCTCGACGCCCCTCGTGCTCTCGGTGCACAGCATCGTGTCGTTCGACTTCGCCACGTCGCAGCTCCCCGGTTGGCACACGACGATCTTCCCGCCCTACTTCGTCGCGGGCGCGATCTTCTCGGGCTTCGCCATGGTCATCACGCTGATGGTCATCGCGCGAAAGCTCTTCGGCCTCGAACGCATCGTCACGACACGCCACTTCGAGAACATGGCCAAGATCATCATGCTGACCGGCATGCTGGTCGGCTACGCCTACGGCATGGAGTTCTTCGTCGCCTGGTACGGCGGCAACCCCTACGAGATGTTCACGTTCCAGGACCGCGCATTCGGCAATTACGCCTGGGCCTACTGGACGATGATCTCCTGCAACGTGCTGATCCCGCAGCTCTTCTGGATTCGCAGGATCCGACAGAACCTGACGATCCTGTTCATCGTCTCCATTTTCGTGAACATCGGCATGTGGTTCGAGCGCTTCGTCATCATCTCGACCTCGCTGCACCGCGACTTCCTGCCGTCGAGCTGGTTCTACTTCCAGCCGACGATCTGGGACATCTTCACCTTCATCGGGAGCTTCGGCCTGTTCTTCACCATGTTCTGCCTCTTCGTGCGTTTCCTGCCGATGGTGGCCATGGCCGAGGTCAAGACCGTGCTTCCGCAGGCCGACCCGCATCACGCCGGGCACGCGGCTTCCGAAGGAGCGCACTGATGTTCGGCGCAAAAGCTCCCCGCACGGCGCACTTTGGTCTCGTCGCGCAGTTCGAGACGACCGGCGAGATCTACCACGCCTGCGAAAAGATCCGCGACGCGGGCTTCACGAAGTGGGACGCGCACACGCCGTTTCCGGTTCACGGGCTCGACAAGGCCATGGGCCTCAAAAAGACCGTGTTGCCGTGGATCGTGCTCGTCATGGCGCTGACCGGCGCGGCCTCGGGCCTCGCGCTCCAAACGTGGATACACGTCATCGAGTACCCGCTGGTGTACGCGGGCAAGCCGTATTTCTCCTGGCCGGCGTTTGTGCCCGTCACGTTCGAGCTGTCGGTGCTCTTCGGCGCGCTGGGCGCCCTGCTCGGCATGTTTCACCTGTGCAAGCTGCCCCAGTTCTACCATCCCGTGTTTCGATCCGACCGCATGGACCGGGCGTCGGACGATCAGTTTTTCATCTCCATCGAGTCCGAAGATCCCAAATTCGACGCGAACGCCACGCCGGAGTTGCTGAAAAAGCTCGGCGCGGTGCACGTCGAGATGGTGGAGCACTGACCATGCGTCGCCCCATCCGCATTCTCACGGTCATGGTGGTGCTCGTCGCGGCGGCGGGCTGCCAGGGTTCGGTGTCGAGCGCCCCGCCGATCCACCTGAACCCCAACATGGACCAGCAGGATCGCTACGACCCGCAGGAACCCACCACGTTCTTCCCGGACGGGCGGTCGATGCGTCCCGAGGTGGCGGGCACAGTCGCGCGCGGTCACCTGAAGGACGACGACCACTACTTCCGCGGCAAGGCGGGCGACACGTTTTTCGCCACGATGCCGGCGCAGGTCACCGTGGACGCCGCCCTGCTCGCCCGCGGTCAGCAACGGTACAATATCTACTGCCTGCCCTGTCACGACGCGGTCGGGACCGGCCAGGGCATCGTTGCCAAACGCGGCATGATTCCGCCGCCGCCGCTCAACATGGACCGGCTGATCGAAATGCCGGTCGGGCAGATCTACGACCTGATTACGAACGGAGTGCGCAATATGCCGAGCTACGGCGCGCAGATTCCCATCGCCGACCGGTGGGCGATCGTCGCGTACGTTCGGGCGCTGCAATTGGCCGGCCACGCGCCGCTGTCACAAGTGCCCGCGGACGTCGCCGCGTCGAAAGGGTGGTCCAAATGAGCCACGCACACGCGAAAACCCTGAGCGCGGACCGGATTCGCATCCCCGACGGTCACGTCTGGCACAAGCTTCCCATCATCGGTCTGGTCGTCGGCGTGCTCGGCCTCGGCGCGTCGTTCGCGCTCGGCTCGGGCGACATGAAGCAATTCTACCACTCGTATCTCGTGGCGTTTTGCTTCTTCCTCTCCATCGCCCTCGGCGGGTTCTTTTTCGTGCTCGTGCAGTATCTCGCGCGCGCCGGATGGAGCGTGGTGGTGCGCCGCACGGCCGAAAACCTGATGGGCACGCTGCCGGTGTTTGCGTTGCTCTTCATCCCGATCGCGCTCGGCATGCACGACCTCTACCACTGGACGCACGAAGAGGCCGTCGCCGCCGATCACCTGCTGCAGGGCAAATCGCCGTTTCTGAACACCGGCTTTTTCCTCGTACGCGCGGCGATCTACTTCGTGGTATGGGCGGGGGCGTCGTGGTATTTCCGCGGCCGATCCATCGCGCAGGACGAAAGCGGCGACAAAGAAACCACCCGCAAGACGCAGGCCGTGGCCGCGCCCGCGCTGATGCTTTACGCCCTGTCTCAGACGTTCGCGTCGATCGACTGGCTCATGTCGCTCGATCCGCACTGGTACTCGACGATGTTCGGCGTGTATTTCTTCTCGGGCAGTCTTGTCGCGGTGATCGGCTCGCTCTCGGCCGTCTCCCTCGTGATGAAGCGGATGGGACTGCTGGCCGAGGTCATCACCGCGGAGCATTACCACGACCTGGGCAAGTTGCTGTTCGGATTCACGGTTTTCTGGGCGTACATCGCCTTCTCGCAATTCTTCCTCATCTGGTACGGCAACATCCCCGAGGAAACCCTGTGGTTCCACCACCGGCTCGAGGGGTCGTGGAAGTCGTTCACGCTCTTCCTCGCGGGCGGGCACTTCGTCGTGCCGTTTTTCATCCTCATCAACCGGACGATCAAGCGCATCCCCGCCACGCTGCTCATCATGGCGCTGTGGATGCTCGGGATGCACTATCTCGACCTCTACTGGCTCGTCATGCCGATTTTGCATCCCCACGGCGTGCATTTCGCGCTCGTCGATGTGACGACGTTCGTGGGAATCGGCGGATTCTTTTTCGGTGCTTTCGCCTGGTTGACCAAACGGGCGGCGCTCGTGCCGCATCGCGATCCGCGTCTGCACGAATCGCTGCGTTTCGAGAACGCGTGAGGTGACGAACGTGTCCACGACTCCGAAAAATGAAAACGACAAGGCGTCGGTTCTCAGCAACGTCGCCAACATCCTCGGCGTATCCGGAACGCAGGAAGGCCGCGTCGGGGCGCCCGACGAGCAGGCGCTGGCGAAATTGGGGGTCGAACCCGACCACCATCCCGTCCTGTATTTCTGGGGCTTCCTCGCGGCGACCACCCTGTTCGTCATTTTCTCGGTCGCCGGGGTGTGGCAATTCGTCGGCATGAGCACGCAGGCCGAGGTCCTGAAAAAGGACCTGTCGGTCGTCGATTCCCGCCTGCCCGAGGTCCGCGCCTACGAGGCGAAGCTCCTGGGCGAGTACGACCTGGTCGATGGCGAGAAGGGTTTGTACCGAATACCCGTCGCGGAGGCGACAAAGATCATAGTTTCGAGTCCGAAACTCGTGGAAAATGTTGCCGCACTTACGACAGCGACCGCGCAACCTGCGGCGGCATCCCCCACGACGGAGGCGGCGAAAACGCCTTGATTGCGACGCACGTCAATTATCGCGCTCACATCGTCGGACCGGCTTTCGCCGGTCTGATGGTTTTTGTGGCGCTTTTCGCCGCGCTGCTCCCGCTTGCGGCGGCCGAGGAACAGACGCCCGAGGTGCTTCGCACGGTGACGATCCGTGAAAAGCTCGGCGACGACATCGATCTGTCGCGCGCGTTCACCGATCACACCGGCGCGCCGGTGACCCTGGCCCAGTACGTTGCCGACGGCAAACCCGTGCTGCTGACGCTCAACTACTACGAGTGCCCGATGCTCTGCACGCTCATGCTCAACAGCCTCGTGCGCGGTGTGAGCGAACTGCGCTGGAAGCCCGGCGACCGTTACCGCATGGTGACGATCAGCATCGATCCCGACGAGACGCCCGCCCTCGCCGCGGCCAAGCGCGCGAGCCACTTGACGATGCTGGGCATGGGCGACGACGTGGACTGGAGCTTTCTGGTCGGAACGAAAGAGAACATCGACGCCCTCGCAAACGCGATCGGATTCGAATACACCTTCGACGAGAAAACCGCGCAATACGCCCACCCGGCGGCCTTATTTTTCATCTCACGTTCCGGCAAGGTTGCGCGCTATCTTTACGGAATCGAATACGCGGCTCGCGATCTGAAGTTCGCGATCGTCGAGACGTCCGAGGGTCGGGCGGGCTCGCCGATCGACAAACTGATCCTGAGCTGTTTTCACTACGATTCCACCGTCGGGGCGTACGGCCCGTGGGCCATGGGCGCCATGCGGCTCGGCGGAGGAGCGGGGGCGACATTGCTCGCCCTCTTTCTGTTCGTGATGTGGCGTCGCGAGTCCCGATCGCGGCGCATGGAGGGTCTCGCGTGAATACCGCGTCCTGGCTCGGCGCCGTGTCGAACGCCCTGGTGGCCGAGGCGCCCAAAGGCACCTTCTGGCTTCCGCCGGCGGCATCGACGACGGCGCACAACACCGACAGCCTGTTCTATTTCATCTACTACCTGTCGCTCTTTTTCTTCGTCGTCATCATGGCGGTGATGGTCGCCTTCGCGGTGCGTTACCGACGGCGAAAGGCAGGCGAGAAGACGGCGGATATCCACGGTCACCGAAACCTGGAAATCGCCTGGAGCGTGATTCCCGGAATCCTGCTCATGGTGATCTTCTTCTGGGGCTTCACCGGCTTTATGGATCTCGCGGTGCCTCCGGCGAACGCGCTGGACATTCGCGTGACGGGCCAAAAGTGGGCGTGGGCCTTCGACTACCCCGAGGGCATCAACTCGAACGAGCTCGTCGTCCCCGCCGGTAAGCCCGTCCGGCTGACGATGTCGTCCAAGGACGTCATTCACAGCTTCTACGTGCCGGACTTCCGCATCAAGCGCGATGTGCTGCCGAACCGCTACACGGTCCTTTGGTTCGAAGCGCCGCAGCCGGGAGAGCACACGGTGTTTTGCACCGAATACTGCGGCGCGCAGCACTCGGGCATGCTGACCAAGGTCAAGGTCCTCGCGCAGGCCGACTACGACGCGTGGATCGCCTCGGGCGGCGGGCTCGGACAAGGGCTGTCGCCGGTGGAACTCGGCCAGAAGCTCTTTCAGTCGAAGGGGTGCGTCGCGTGCCATTCGGTCGATGGAAACCCGATGGTCGGTCCCACGCTCAAGGACATCTACGGTCACGAGGTCGAACTCGCCGACGGCACGAAGGTGATGGCCGACGACAACTACATCCGCCAGTCGCTGATGGATCCCGCCTCGCAGGTCGTCAAGGGATTCGCGCCCGTCATGCCGACCTTCAAGGGCATGCTCAAGGATCAGGAAGTGAACGCCCTGATCGACTACATGAAAACCCTTTCGGCCCAGCCGGGAGCGCACTGACGCCATGACCACCACCGTCATCGACGCAACCACGCACGTCGGCGGCCACGCGGGCCACGCGCACGCCGACGACAACTACCTGACCTCGCACAAGGGCTTTTTGTCCTGGGCGTTCACCCTCGATCACAAGCGCATCGGGCTCATGTACCTGGGCTCGATCCTCTTCTTCTTCATGATCGGCGGGCTGCTGGCTCTCGGGGTGCGTCTCGAACTGCTGACGCCCAAAGGCGACGTGTTCACCGACAACACCTACAACAAGGTGTTCACGCTGCACGGCGCGGTGATGGTCTTCCTGTTCATCGTGCCGTCGATCCCCGCGTCGTTCGGCAACTTCTTCCTGCCGCTCATGCTCGGCGCGAAGGACGTCGCATTCCCCCGGCTCAACCTGCTGTCGTTCCACATCTATTTCTGGGGCGCGTTGATCCTCGTGTACTCGATCATCACGGGCTCCATCGACACGGGCTGGACCTTTTACACTCCCTACTCCACTCAGTCCTCTTCCTCCGTCATTTCGGCGACCTTCGGCGTCTTCGTCCTCGGGTTCTCGTCGATTCTGACCGGGCTCAACTTCATCGTCACCGTGCACAAGATGCGCGCGCCGGGGCAAAACTGGTTCCGGTTGCCGCTCTTCATCTGGGCGATTTACTCGACGTCGATCATCCAGGTGCTCGCCACGCCGGTCATCGCGATCACCCTCTTTCTGCTCATCGTCGAGAAGGCGCTGGGCATCGGCATCTTCGATCCCACGATGGGCGGCGACCCGGTGCTCTATCAGCACTTCTTCTGGTTCTATTCGCACCCGGTCGTGTACGTCATGATCCTGCCGGCCTTCGGCGTCATCAGCGAACTCATCACCGTCAACTCGCGCAAGAACATCTTCGGCTACAAGGCCATCGCGTTCTCGAGCGTGGCCATCGCATTCATCGGCTTCCTCGTATGGGGACACCATCTTTTCGTCAGCGGACAGAGCCAGCTCGCCGGAGCGATCTTCTCGTTCCTGACCTTCTTTGTCGCCGTGCCGACCGCCATCAAGGTCTTTTCGTGGGTCGCCACGATGTACAAGGGCTCCATCGAGTTCACGACGGGCATGGTTTACGCGCTGATTTTCCTGTTCGTCTTCTCGATCGGCGGCCTCACCGGCCTGTTCCTCGGCTCGCTCGCCACCGACGTCCACCTGCACGACACGTATTTCGTCGTCGCGCACTTCCACTACGTCATGATGGGCGGCGTGCTGATGTCGCTGCTCGGCGCGCTCCACCACTGGTGGCCCAAGATGTTCGGCCGCACGTACAACCACACGCTTTCGCTGGTGGCCGCGGCGCTCGTCTTCATCGGGTTCAACATGACCTTCATGGCGCAGTTCGTGATCGGCACCCGCGGAATGCCGCGCCGCTACCACGCATATCTGCCCGAGTTCACGCTCGGCCATCAAATCAGTTCGCTCGGGTCGGTCATCCTCGCCGCGGGACTTTTCCTGACGCTCGGCTACTTCATCCATTCTCTGTTCAAGGGCGCGAAGGCCGAGGACAACCCGTGGCACGGCAAGTCGCTCGAATGGGCGACGGCTACGCCGCCGATCACGCACAACTTCCACCAGACGCCGATCGTCACGTCGGGGCCCTACGACTTCGACGAGATTGAACGCCACGTTTAAGGACGAAAGGACCGCCACGATGGCCCAGGATACGCATGCGGCCCATCCGCCATACCTCGCCCACCACTTCGTCTCGACCAGCCAACAGGCGTCGGCGGCGAAGATGGGCATGTGGCTCTTCCTCGGGCAGGAGATCCTGTTTTTCAGCGGGCTCTTCCTCGCGTACTCGGCGTACCGCTACCTCTACCCCCAGACCTTTCTGCACGCGCACGAGTACCTGAACGTTCCGATGGGCGCGTTCAACACCTTCGTGCTCATCACGAGTTCGCTCACCATGGCGCTCGCGGTGCGCGCGGCGCAGCTCTCCCAAAAGCGCGCGCTCATCGTGAACCTGATCCTGACGATCGCGTTCGCGTGCGTGTTTCTCGTGGTCAAGTACTTCGAGTACAGCCACAAGTTCCACGCGGGGCTGCTGCCGGGCAAGTACTTCACGGCGGGCGGCATCGACGGCGTTCCGCACATCTTCTTCGGCCTTTACTTCGTGATGACCGGGCTGCACGGCATCCACGTGCTCGCCGGCATCATCGTGCTGGTCTGGATTCTGCTGCGCTCGATGAAGGGCGAATTCGGCCACCGGTACTACACGCCGGTCGAAAACGTCGGCCTCTACTGGCATCTCGTCGATCTGATCTGGATCTTCCTCTTCCCTCTGCTTTACCTCGTGAAGTAGTGAACGGGAGCCACGCATGAGCCACGCCCACGATCCCGCGCTCGACGTCATCCACGAGGAACACGGCGAGCACCACGTGCTTCCGCTGTGGATCTATCTCGCCGTGTACGGCGCGCTGCTCGCGCTCACCTTCGTCACGGTCGGCGTTTCGTACCTGGACCTCGGCACCACGGCCATCGTCGCGGCGCTCACCGTCGCCATCGTCAAGGCGTCGCTCGTCGCCGGCTACTTCATGCACCTGCGTTACGACGACCGCTTCAACAGCCTCATCTTCGTCGCGTCGATCCTGTTTATGGTGCTGTTCTTCTCGTTCGTCTTCATCGACCTGACCTCGCGCGGGCTCATCAACCCGGTCGAGGACAACTTCGTGCTGCGCAAAGATCAGGGAAAGACGGAACAGCAGCTCAAGGCGACCAAGCCCGCCGCCGAGCGCGGCGAAGCCGCGCCCCCCTGACGTATACCGTCAGCGTGACGGGGACTTGGGTGCCACGCTCTTGCGCGCAAGCGCAAGGGTGTGCGCCGGTGCGTCACCCATGCCCTGTTCAGGAATTCAGGCGGTAGATCAGCAGCAGGCCGCGCAGGGTGAGGTCGTCGTCGACCTCATCGATCGTCTCGGACTCTTCGCACACGAGCCGCGCGAGCCCACCCGTGGCGATCACCGCGACGTCGCCGCCCAGCTCCGCCGTCTGTCGGCGCACCAGCGCGTCCACCATGCCGACGTAGCCGAAGTAGATTCCCGCCTGGATGCTCTGCGTGGTGTTCTTGCCGATCACCGTTTTCGGATTCGCGAACTGCACGCTCGGGAGCTTCGACGTCTGAGAGAAGAGCGCGTTCATCGAAATGCCGATGCCCGGCGCGATGGCCCCCCCCAGGTATTCGCCCTTGGCCGAGACCGCGTCGAAGGTCGTCGCCGTGCCGAAATCGACCACGACCAGCGCCCGTCGATATTTCTGGTACGCGGCGACGGCGTTGACGATGCGGTCCGCGCCCACCTCGCGCGGGTTGTCGTACAGGATCGGCATGCCGGTCTTGACGCCGGGCCCGACGAAGAGAGCGGGGATTCGAAAGTAGCTCTCCGAGAGTTGCCGAAAAGTGCTTTCGAGCGACGGCACGACGCACGAGACGATGACGCCGTCGATGTCGCCGACCTCGAGACCGCGGTGCTCGAACAGCTCGCTCACGAGAATGCCGTACTCGTCCGCCGTCTGGTCGCGGCGGGTTGAAAGACGCCACGACGCGATCAGATCGTCGTCGCGGTATACGCCGAAGACGATGTTGGTGTTGCCGATATCGATGACGAAAAGGGACATCACTCCACCCGCCAGGACACGACATCGCCGGAGTAAATCGCCCGCGATCCCGTATCGGTTTGAACGATCAGCGCGCCGTCGGCGGCCAGATCGACCGCACGCCCCTCGACGATCTCCGCGCTGTCGAGTCGAACCCGGTAACGCACTCCAGGCAGCGCAGCCCGGTCTCTCCAGTCGGCGACGATCCGTCCGACGTCCGCCGCGAGGTGGTTATATCGGCTCAGGAGTTCACGGTAAAGCCGCGCGACGACGACGTTTCGGTCGAACGTGCGACCGGTCGCGATCGCAAGCGAAGTCGCCGATTCGCGAAGCTCCGGCCCCAAGTCATCATGGGTCGCGTTGACGTTGAGCCCGATGCCCACCACGACGCGGGATGCATCCGGCGCAAAGACGGATTCGCATAGGATTCCGCACAGCTTGCGACCGCCGAGGAACACGTCGTTGGGCCATTTGAGAAACGGACGGACGCCCGCGAGCGACTCGGCGGCATCGGCCACGGCGAGCCCCGCCGCGTACACCAGCATGCCCGCGGGGCTCGGCGGCGCATCGACGAGAATGGATGCGTACACGTTTTGCCCCGGCGGCGAGACCCACGCGCGTTCGCGCCGCCCGCGCCCGCCGGACTGGGAGTCGGCGACGACGAGATCGCCGCGGCCGGCGTCGCCCGCGCGAGCGCGCTCGGCCATCCAGCGGTTGGTGGAATCGACGCACTCGAGCACGGTCACGTGGTGACGGACCGCGACCGCGTCATCCGCGAGCTGCGCCGCGATGGCCTCGGCGCAAAGCGCGTTCATGCGCGAACGATCTTGAAGTTTATGTCGGCCGCGACGACGGAGTGCGTGAGCGCGCCGATGGAGATGAGATCGACGCCGCTTCGGGCCACAGAGCGCACGTTTGCGAGCGTGACGTTGCCGCTGGCTTCGGTGAGCACGCGGCCGTCGACGCGGCGCACGCACGCCGCCAGTTCATCCGGCGTCATATTGTCGAGCAACAGCCGCGTCGCGCCCGCATCGATTGCGGGGTCGATCTCGTCGAGTCGCCGGATCTCGACGATCACCGGCGCGCCCGCGGCCGCGACGGACGCCCGCGATACCGCGCGACCGATGTCGCCCACGGCATCGAGATGATTGTCTTTGATGAGCACCGCGTCGAACAGCCCGAATCGGTGATTCACCCCGCCGCCGCAGGCCACCGCGTATTTCTGCGCGTTTCGCCACAGCGGAATCGTCTTGCGCGTGTCGGTGATTCGGGCACGAGTCCCTGCCACGGCGTTTACGTATGCGGCGGTCGCGGTGGCGATGCCGGAGAGGTGCTGGAGCAGATTCAGTGCGAGGCGCTCGGCCGCCAGCAGCGCACGCATCGGTCCCTCGGCCCGCGCGAATTCGTCGCCGGTCGCCGCGCGACCGCCGTCGGGCACGAGTTGTGTCCACGCGCACTCGCCGCCGATCTCCTCGAATACGGCCCGGGCATATGGCGAACCCGCGACGACGAGAGGCGTCTTCGCGCGAAATGTCCCCACGGCGCGAAGCCCGGCCTCGATGGTGCTCGTCGTGGTGATGTCGCCCGTTCCGAGATCTTCGGCGATGGCTTCGCGGATCCGGCGGCGTTCGTCGGGCGTGAGTTCGTGCAACCTGAGTTCGTGCAATTTCAGTTCGTGCGGCATGGGCTTCAACGGATCAGGACTTGCCCATCTCCTTGCGGACGGCCTCGACGATCTGCGGCATCAGGCGCTTCAGCTCCTGCTGCACTGACGTCACGATGACTTTTTTGATCTGCGTACGCGCGGCTTCGGTGAGCTTCTGGTCGAGCATGCGCGCGGCGAGTTCCTCCAGGCGCGCTTGCGGAATGCCGACCCCCGCGTCGAGCCCGCCGACCGGAGTCGCATCTTCGCCGAACGAGACTTTGGGTAACGACGCACCGTCGGCCGTCCCGAATCCGTGCTCGAAGACAACGCCGTCGTGACGGTCGAACCCGCTCGGAGCGTCGATCGGCCCCCTCGGCGCACCGGTTACGAACGGATCTCGATCGAGCTGCGGCGTTCCACGCTCGACTTCGAATCCGGTGCTAGCGGGTTCCGAGGGACGAAGACCGAGTTCGATCGTCGTCTCGCCGGTGGCCGCGCGCGACGAGAGCGACTCGTGCTTGTCGATGAGTTGGCGCAGCTTGTTGCCCAGCACCGCGACCGGCGAAGGCCACTTGAGAATGTCGTCCACGCCCGCGTCGCGAATGAGCGCCATTTCGGGCGGATTGTCGGCATAAGTGAGCAGCAAAAAGACCATCGAGCTCTGGCCGAGATCGAGCTTCAGTTTGCGCGTGAGTTCGATATAGGCGTCGATATCGACGCGCCCGTCGCACACGATCAGCGCCGGTTCCTGCTGGCCGAGGGCCGCGAGGGCTTCGCGCGCATTCTTGAGGTGCCAGATCTTGAACCACCCGCTGTCGAGCGCGCTCTCGATGCTTTTCACAAGCTGAAGATCTCGAGTGACCACCATCACGAATTGCATGTCGTGTTCCCCCGTTCGGCGACGCATTTCCGCGCGCGGCGCCGTGCGGATATGAATGATTTCCCGACTCAAACGGACATCGGCGCCGATCTGTCTCGACGCCGATGCGGATTTTCAATCGTTCGCGGGACGAATCTTTCCCGTCGGGATCAGGCGCAACCGCACCCGCCGCCGCGGAAGGTCTCGTCCAGAATCTCCTCGATGTCGCCCGGCTTGCCGATCGGATGATCGTCGCAGGTGTCCTCTTCCTCGTTGCACTCGAGGTTCTCCGGCTCGCAGGGATCGCCCGAGCTCACGCACTCATCCGCGTCTTCATCGCACGATTCGTCGCCGTTGCAGAACAGGCCGTCGTCGCCGCAATCCGGCTCTTCGTGATGCTGACACGAATCCGAAAGCTCGTCGCAATACTCTTCGCCGTTGCACCACTGGCCGTCGTCGAGGCACGCGGGCGGGTTCTGGTGCTTGCACTCGTCCGCCGCCGTGTCGCAGAACTCCTCGCCGTTGCACCACAGTTCGTCATCGGGGCACAGTTCGCTGGTGTCGCCCTCGATGCACAGGGCGTCCACGCACGTCTCCTCGCCGTTGCAAAAAACGCCGTCGTCGCACTCTTCGTCGGATTCGCAAGAGACGGTGCTCACGTCGTCGATGATCCAGTAGTTGCCGAAACCCGCATACGGTCCGATGATCTTGACGAACTCCATGTCCTCGGACTCGACGGTGAGCGTGCCCATCGTGTCGACGTCGAGGCTCGGGTCGCCGGTCGCCTCGTCCACCGCGATACCGAGGTTGTTGTAGGCCACCAGGCGAATTGTGTCGGCCGACGAATAGCGCATGCCGAAGAAGGTCGCGCCGAGCGGGAAGTTGATGCGCCCCTCGTGCTGATTCGGCCCGAGCCATGCGAAGAAGTTTCCGAACGAGTAGTACGGACCGTCGGGGTACGGGCCCCAGTAATCGCCCGTGCGCCAGTCGCCGTAGATCCAGTTGGCGCCGCCGGTCATCACGAAAACAATCCCGGGTTCGGGGCTTTGCACGGTGAGTCCGTCGCCGCCGTCCTCGAAATCGTAGCTGCCGGCCAGCGCGATCGAAGCCGTCAGCACGGCCGTCAAGACGAGCGCGAATGCCGCGCCACGCACACCCATTACGCGATTCGATTTCATGTCATCGCCTCGTAAAATTCAAACGTCAGCACGTGGGACCGACCAGGTTTGGAGTCGACTGGAAGCAGTACGAGTCCATCGAGGGAATCGGCGCGACCGACCAGTTCGTGCCGTCGTATTCCGCCTCGAACACGTGCCAGACGGTCGCGGGCGTATTGGGCGGCATCGTGAACGTCAACTGATCGCACGATCCGCCGGAGTTGCCCGTGAATACCTCGACGCGAAGCCCCTGCGAGTTCGACATCGCCTGCGAAAAGCCCGAACCCAAGTTCGAGTAGTCGTGCACGAGGAAGCTGTAAGGGGTGAACGAGACCGGGTCGTCGAAGGACCCGACCGTCGTCGTCTCGGGACCGAACGACGTCACGTCGTCGAGATCGAGGTCGAACGACGATGTGCAACCGTGGGTGCTTTTGGTGCTGAAGTAGAGATGGAACGGATTCTGGGACTCGCAGCCGTCATGCGGCGCCCACAGGTGCGAATCGAGATCGGCCGGCGTCGCGCCCCAGGAGAGCACAATGCGCATCTGGCCCTGCGTCAGTGCCGTCGTCATCGTGCCGTTCTGCGATCCGGTATTGCGCGCGCCCAGCACGTAAACCGAAAACGCCGTATCGCATCGGTTGAGCGCCGTCACGTAGGCCGTGTAAACGCCAGCTTCCAGCGAGATCGTGAACTGCCCGCTCGCATTCGTGGTCGTCGAGCCGACGACCGCCTCGGTGTCCGGCGCGTTGATGCCCGCACGGAAATCGAGCGCCGCGCCGCCGATCGCAAAACCCGTCAGAGCATCTTTGATGATGCCCGAAACCGAGCCGAGCACGACGAGCGGCTTGGGCACGAGCCAAACATTGGCGAGCTGTGTCGTGCCGTTTTCGAAGACCCGCGTCCAGAGCTGCGTGTCCTGGTGCGTCGGGTGCGTGACGTCAATGATGTATTCGAGCTCGTTGACCTGCGCGAAGTTGAATGCGCCGTCCGGACCCGTCGTGATGACCGTCGGGTCGGCGGGTGTTCCATCCAAAAACAGCAGGCGGACTTCGGCGCCTTCGACCGGGCTCATGTTGCGCGGATCGACCACGACGCCCTCGACGTCGCCGGCGCGGGTTTCGGCCACGGGCGAGACGGGATCGAAGATGTCGGCGCCGACCACATCGGCGGGCGCAGCCGCATCGTCATTTGACGAGGGTTCGCCGAGCTGCCCGGCTTTTGCCGAAGCATCGCCATCGCTCGAATCGTCCCCCGCGACGCACGAAACCGCCGCCACGGCCAGAACGAACACCACAATCCATTCCCATCGCTTGGGCATCGCCAATCCCTCCGGCAAACCGTTCCGCGCAAGGCGCGAAGGAAACGAACGCGAAACACTCCGGCGCTTGACGCGAGCCAACAGGCACACGTGCACCGCGTCGAATCATGAACGCGACAAAATCCTATATGCCACAAGGGGTTGTGATTGTCCACAAACGCCCCCTTCCGATTCCGGCCTCACCCTTATTTCGGTGTCGGGATTCCCGTGCCGGGCCCGGTGAGCGGCACGAAACGCACCGGCAGCAGCGTCTCGCGCTTCAGCTCGCCGCCGACTTTGGTGAGGCGCAGCAATTCCTGCGCTTCAGGGTTCGGCCCGACGGGCAGCACCAAACGTCCGCCCTCGGCGAGCTGATCCGCGAGCGGCTTGGGGATCTCGGGCGGCGCGGCGGTGACGAGAATCGCGTCGAAGGGCGCGCGCTCTTTCCACCCCTGATATCCATCGCCGCAACGCACTTCGACCTTTGTGTATCCGAGGGTTCCCAGCGTGGTTCGCGCGCGGTCGGCGAGGTCGCAGATGATCTCGATCGTGAAAACGCGGTCGGTGATCTCGGCGAGTACCGCCGCCTGATAGCCTGAGCCGGTGCCGATCTCGAGCACCTTATCGCCTCGCTTCACGCGCGCGGCCTCGGTCATGAACGCGACGATGTAGGGCTGGCTGATTGTCTGCTCGCTCCCAATGGCCAGCGGCATGTCGTCGTAGGCCGCGCCGGCCACGTTAGCGGGCACAAAACGGTGACGCGGCACCTTTCGCATCGCGGCGAGGACCAGCGGGTCTTTCACGCCCCGCGCCTCGACCTGCGTTCGCACCATGCGGTCGCGGTTGACCTGATCGTCGGTCCTGGTCTGGGCGAACGCCGTCCACACCGCGAGCACGACGACGGTCACACCGACGATAAGGCCGATCTCACGGATCTCCATGAACGTGATTTTCCTCCCGCCCGCGCCACGACGCAAGCGGAACATGCTCGGGCCTCTCCCCCGCATGGACAGTCCCCGCCCGGGTTGCTAAAACGAGGGCCCGGGTCCGCATGAAACACGACGCGGAATAAACATGAAACACCACCGCGAAGAACTCTGGTTCCACATCCCCGATCGCCGGGGACTCGAAAACATCACGGACCGCGTCCAGGCGGCGATCACGAAAAGCGGCGTGATAAACGGCCTGTGCCTCGTCAACGCGATGCACATCACCGCGAGCGTCTTTATTAACGACGACGAGTCCGGTCTGCACCGGGACTACGACGAGTGGCTGGAGCGCATCGCACCGCACGCGCCGACCGACCGTTATCGCCACAACCGCACGGGCGAGGACAACGCCGACGCGCACCTGAAGCGGCAGATCATGGGCCGCGAGGTCGTCGTGGCGATCACCGACGGCGTGCTCGATTTCGGCCCGTGGGAGCAGATCTTTTATTTCGAATTCGACGGGCGACGGAAAAAACGCGCCCTCATCAAGATCATCGGAGAATGACCGGAGGCGGCGATGAGCCGGCTGAACCGTATCGAACTGTTTCACGTCAACATTCCCCTCGCCACGCCGTTTTATCCGTCGTGGATTCCCGGCTATCCGCAGACGCACAATCGCTTCACGCTGATTCACCTGACGACGGACGACGGGCACATCGGCGTCGCGGCGGGGATGGCGTTTACCACTGAGCGCGCGGGGCTTGGCGATTTGCTCGGCGGCTTCCTGCTGGGTATCGACCCGCTCGACATCGCCACGGTGCGCCAGCGGATCAAGGAAGCGGGGTATCTGGGCTGGCGAAACTGGTGGATCGAACCCGCGTTCTGGGATCTGAAGGGCAAGATCGAGGGCAAGCCGGTCTATCAACTCCTCAAGCCCGGTGCGCCCACCGTCGAGCGCATCCCCTGCTACGCGTCGTCGGGCGAAATCCGGTCCTTCGAGCGACGCAAACCCTGGCTCGACGACATCCGCCGCAAGGGCTTTCGCGCGCTCAAGCTGCGCGTGCATTCGTTCGACGAGAACGAGGACTTCGAGATCCTGCGCCGCGTGCGCGCGGAAGTGGGAGCCGAGTTCACGATCGCCGTGGACGCGAATCAGGGTTGGCTCGTCTCGCTCGTCGATCCCGCGCCGGTGTGGGACTTGGAGCGCGCGACGCGCTTCGGCCGCGTGTGCGACGAACTCGGCATCGCCTGGATCGAGGAGCCGCTCGACATGCACGACTTCGACGGCTACGCCGAGCTGCGCCGCCGCGTCAAAACGCCGATCGCCGGCGGCGAGCTTGTCACGAGTCGTCAGGAGATGCGCGCGGCGCTCGATCACGGCGCGTTCGACATCTTCCAGCCGGACGCCACCTTCGCGGGCGGGCTCGAGGACGGTCGGTGGATCATCGATGAATGCCACGCGCGGGGACTGCGTTACTCGCCGCACACGTGGACGAACGGCGTGGGGTTTCTCGAGAATCTCCAGCTTAAAGCGATGTGCGGAGTCGACCTGCCGCTCGAGTATCCCTACGAACCCCCGGGTTGGGTGCCCGAGGCGCGCGACGGAATCCTGCGTCGGCCGATCGAGGTGGACGCGGCGGGGACGGTCGCGGTGCCGCAGTCGCCGGGCCTCGGCATCGAGATCGACGAA
>JADLEX010000166.1 GCA_020845895.1 Deltaproteobacteria bacterium
ATCGGGATGACGTCGAGATCTACGTCGATGTCGTGCGCGCGACGCACGTGCCGCGCGATCTCGCCTGCGGTCATGCCGTGGCGCGTCGGCACGGGATACAGCCCGACAAACGACTCGAAACCGCGCTCGAGCCCCGGGCCCGAAACCACGCGTCCGCCGAGCGGATTCGGCCGGTCGCACACGACGACGGATTTGCCCGCGCCACCCGCCGCGCGCATGGCCAGCGCGAGCGTCCAGACGAAGGTGTAATAGCGACTGCCGACGTCCTGGATGTCGAAGACGAGCACGTCGACGAGGTCGAGTGCCACTTGCGTCGGCGTGAGCGACAGCGCGGTCGAACCGTAGAGCGAAAAGACCGGGATGCCGCTCCACGTCGCTCGGCCATCGAGGGCGACCATGTCCTGCGCGGTGCCCGCGAAGCCGTGTTCGGGCCCGAAAATCGCCGTCACGCGAATCCCGGCACTCAGGAGTTCGGTCGGCAGAAAACGCATGTCGGGCGTGAACGACGTGGGGTTGACGATGAGCCCGACGCGCCGGTCACCGAGGACGCGTCGCGGGTCTTCGAGCAGAATCTCGTTTCCGAGACGCACCCGCAAGTTTCCGATACGCCCGCGCATCGTCAGCGCACCAGTTTACTGGGCGGGACGATCTCGATGCCCGCGCGCAGGAATTCCGGCAGGCGTTCGGCGAGGGCCTTGTAGGTGTTGTCGTTCGGGTGGCCGATTGCAATGGCGCGTTCGTGCTTCTTGGCGAAGTCGAGCAGGACGTCGAGCTGCTGGTGCACCGCTTGCAGATCGGGGTCGTGATCGAGAAAGACGTTGCGCGCTCCCGTGCGAAGCCCCATGCGTTTCGCGACTTCATAGGCGCGGGAACTGCCCGCCGTGCGCGAATCCACGAAGTACAGGTTTCGGCTCTTCACGAGTTCGAGCACGATGCCCATCTTCGATTCGTCGGAGGTGAAGCGACTGCCCATGTGGTTGTTGACGCCGGAGATGCCGGGAATGTCGTCGAGGTTCGCGGCCGCGACCTGCCGGATCTCGTCGTCGGCCATGCGCACGAACAGGCCGCCCTGTCCCGGCAGAACGCGCGGGTCCTTGGGCTCCATCGGGATGTGGAGCATCACCTCGCGTCCCTTCTGGCGCGCTCGCGACGCGAAATTCCGCCCGCTGGGAGAATGAGGCAGGACCGAGAACGTCAGGCCGAAGTCGAGTTCGAGCAGCTTCTTCTCGACGACGTCACGGTATCCGATATCGTCGATGATGATCGCGATCTGGTGCCGCGCCGCCGCGCCGGGAACAGGGGCGGGCGCGGCCTCGGCGAGCGTAAAGACCGCTTCGCTCTCTTTTTCCGCCTCGACCGCGGTGCGTGTCAGGAAGACGCCGTGCGTGTTGAGTCCTTCGATGTCGATGTTGAGGCGCAGCGACTTGGCGTCGATCTGAAGCGCCTCGGTGTGGACCGTGGGTCCGAGCGCCGCGAGCTTTTCGGCGAACTTGCGCTTGGCGAGTTCGAAATCGAATTCGTTCGAGACGCGAAGATCCCAAAACGTGTATTCCCACTTCCGGTCGCCGGCCGTTCGCGTGGCGGCGAAGTTGGAAATGAAATTTTTCTCATTGAGCTGCATGCCGAAGAACGCGGAATACGCCGCGGCCGTCGCCTTGGAGACGAGCACCTCGAACCCCGCCTCGGTCGCGACGACCTTTTCCGCCTGGGGTTCGAGCCGGTCGGCGAGGGAATGCCCCGCGATATTGACGGCGACGAGCGACGCGCCGGCGAAGACGAAAAACGCGATGAAGGCCAGCCCGATGCGCTGGCCGGCGGGCATGGCCGCCAGCCGCAGACCGAGTTGGTCCCAAAATGTGAGGCGTTTGCGTTTCGTCATGACTCGTGAGCGGGATGGTTCACGAACGCAGCGCCGTCTTGTAGGAATCCCAGGACTTCAGCACCTCGATCGCCTTGTTGAGCTGGTGATCGATTCCGTCGGGCTGTTTGGGCGCGGCCGGTTCTTCCGGCGCGGGTTCCTTGCCGGGCTCCTCGGGAAGGCCATTGTGGTTGTTTCCGGGCACCGACGGCTCGTCCACATTCTTCAGACGATTCGGGTAGTCCGCCTCGCTGAAGGTGTCGTCGTCGGTTTCGGGACCCTCACCTCCATCGGTACGGATCCAGAGCATGGGCTCGATGCCCTTGGCCTGAATGTCGGTGCCGCTCGGCGTGAAGTACTTGGCGGTGGTCAGGCGCAGCGCCACGCCTTCGTCGATCGGCATGATCGTCTGCACGGACGCCTTTCCGAAGGTCCGCGTGCCGAGCACGACCGCGCGGGAGCGGTCCTTGAGCGCGCCCGCCACGATCTCGCTCGCGGAGGCCGACGCGCCGTTCACGAGCACCACCAGCGGTCCGTCGAGGTAATCGCCGCCCGCCTTGGACGAGAAGGTGATGTTCTGTGTCTGCACGCGGCCCGAGGTGTAGACCACGAGTCCCTTGTCGAGGAATTCGTCGGAGACCTTGACGGCCTCGTCCAGCAGACCGCCGGGATTGTTGCGCAGGTCGAGCACGAGCCCCTGGAGTCCGCCCGGTTGCGCCTTGAGGTCCGCAATGGCCTTGTGCAGGCCGTCGGTAGTCTCGCCGGAGAACTTGGAGATGCGCACGTATCCGATGCCCGGCTCCAGCGTCTTCTGGCGCACCGAGACGACTTTGATGATCGCGCGTTCGAGCGTGACGTCAAACGGCTTGTCGAGACCGTCGCGCCAGATCGTGATGGTGATCGTGGTGCCCGGCGCGCCGCGCAGCATATCCACCGCGGAGTCCAGCGGCATGCCCTTGGTCAGCTTGCCCTCGATCTTGACGATCAGGTCGCCGGCCTGGAGCCCCGCCTTGGCCGCGGGCGTGTCGTCGATAGGGCTGACGACGGCGACGTAGCCGTCTTTGGTCGAGATTTCGATCCCAAGACCCCCGAACTCGCCCTTGGTGTCGGCCGTCAACATCTTGAACTGGTCGGGCGTCAGGAATCCCGAGTGGGGGTCGAGGCTCGACACCATGCCGTTGATGGCGCCGTAGACGAGGTCCTTGACGTTGACCTCCTCGACATACTGCACCTCGACGATCGCCAGCGCGCGGGTGAAGAGCCGAAGCGCGTTCATCGCCTCGGGCGACACGTCGCCGACCGCGCGGGCCGACGGCGAGATCGCGATCACCAAGAAAAGGACCGCAAGCGCCGCGGCGAGCGAGACGCGTCGAATGACCATGAAACCTCCTAGGGCGCCGTGCCGAACCACGGCATGGGATCGACGGCGACCCCTTTGTATCTGATCTCGAAATGCAGTTGCGGCCCGGAGAGGCTTCCGGTGGCACCCACTGTGCCGATCGCCGCGCCTCCCCGCACCACTTGGCCTTTTTCGCACAGAACCCGGTCCAGATGACCATACATGGTGTGGTATCGGTCGCCGTGGTCGATGATGACCACCCGACCGTACCCCAGAAACTCTCCCGCGTAACGGACGCTGCCGTCCGCCGCCGCGATCACCGGTGTTCCTTCACTCGCCAGAATATCAATCCCGTTGCTGCGTGTCACGGTGCCCAGCGCTTCGTTGCGGATTGGGCCGAAACCGCGAACCACGGGTCCTGCGACCGGGCGCTTCAGGTAGCCGCGAAGGGTCGCAAAGTCAAGGATCAGCGGACCACCCGCGTCCGCCGGTCCCGCAGGCGGACCGCCTTCGCCGGGCGTCAACTCGCGCGTGAGCATCGGCTCGTTCTCCTCGCGAATCTGATCGAGCTCGCGCCCGGCGCGCTCGGAAATCGCCCGGTCGCGCCGGATCTCGTCGAGCAGGATCATGCGTTTTTGCCGTTCGAGCTGCGCCTCGAGGGTGCTCGTCTGACGTTGAACGCGAAGCGATTCGAGTTGTCGTCGATCTTCGAACATCCGGTCCTGATGGTGACGCAGTTCGTCGCGTCGCAGGCGGTATGACATCGTCAATCGGCGATCGTTCTCGACAACGAACTTGATTCCCCGCCACCGGCGTAAAAATATGGAAATTGTCTCCGACTCGAAGAGCATGCGGGCGAGATTCGCGCGGCCCAGTCGGTTCATGTACCGCAAACGCACTCCGAGCAACCGTCGCAAGCGATCGGCTTCGGTGTCTAAGTACGCCATCTCGCGTTCGGACTCGGCGAGGCGCGTCTCGATGTTCGCGATCTGTTGCTCCGCGACCTGAAGCTGGCGAAGGGCCTGAAACTCCGACGACTCGACGCGGTAGATCTCGCGCAGGACCGAGGTCTCGGCCTTGATCGCCGCGTTCACGCGCGCGCGCCAAGCGTCGAGGGACTCGGTGGTCGGGATCGGTGTCGGGGCGGGCTGCGTGAGGGCGTCGCCCGCGCAAACGCAAATGATCGCCGCGATGACGATCAGGCGGAGTGCGACGGCAGCCCGCGTCGTCATGACGGCTTCAGATAGCGCCCGACGGACATCTGAGCGCCAAGCAGGCCGACAAACGCTCCGAGCGCGGGTCCCGCGAAGACGAGCGTGGACGACAGGAAACTCGGGTCGAATCCCGTCAACACGGACAGGACGGAGGCATTGATGATGGCGGGCAGGGCGACGAGCCGGTAGAGCACATACTGGATACCGACCGCGAGCGCCGCGCCGACGAAGCCGACGAACGTGCCTTCGATGAGGAACGGCGCGTTGACGAAGGCGTTGGTGGCGCCGACGAGACGCATGTTCTCGATCTCGCCGCGTCGCCGGATGATCGTCAGGCGAATCGTGTTGGCGACGATGAAAACGGCGGAGAGCATGAGGAAGACCGCGACCACCGATCCGCCGGCCCAGATCGCCGCGAGCACCTGCGCGAAGGCGTCGGAAAACTCGTCGCCCGAGTCCACCGACGCCACGCCCGGTCGACCGCGATAACGATCGGCGACGGGGCGCAGGTTCGGCCGCTCGGCGAAATCGGCCCGAAATGCGACCTCCAGCGACGCGGGGATCGGGCTTTCGGTGATGCCTTCGAGAAACTCCGGTGCGTCGAGCAGATCGCGGCGCAGTCGCTCCAGCGCGGCGGCGGAACTCAGATACGAGACCGTATCGACGCCGGGCTCGGCGCGCAGCGCATTCGAGAGGTCTTCGATCTGCGCGGCCGAGACGTCGTCGCGCAGGTAGACGACCATCTGCACCTGCCCGGCGAAGTGCTCGAAGAACCCCGACATGTTCTGGCCGAGCAGGACGAACGCTCCGAAAATGAGGAAGCTGATGGCGACGACCGCGACCGAGAGCGCCGTCGCGAGAGCCTCGCCGCGGATATTCGACGCCGCCTGGCGCGCGAAGAACGCGATGCGGGCGCCGCCTACCATGATTCCGCGACCGTTGGCGCGAGCCGCCCGCGCAGCAGGCGGACGACCCGCCGGGGAAACTGCTCCAGAAGGCGCGGATCGTGCGTGGCGATCACGACCGTGGTGCCCTTGAGGTTGATGTTTTTGATCAGTTCGATGATTTCGGCGCTCATTTCGGGATCGAGATTTCCCGTCGGTTCGTCGGCGAGCAGGATCGCGGGGTCGCCCACGAGCGCGCGTGCGATCGAAACCCGCTGCTGCTCACCCCCCGACAACTCGCGCGGCAAGGCGTTCCACTTGGCGTGCATCCCGACACGGCCCAGCGTGTCGTGGACGCGGCGGGCGATCTGGGTCTTGGGCAACCCCAGCACTTCGAGCGTGAGGGCTACGTTTTCGAAGACGTTGCGACCGTCGAGCAACTTGAAATCCTGAAAAACCACGCCGATATTTCGCCGCAGGTACGGAATCGACGACTCCTTGAGCTTCTCGATGTTCCGTCCCGCAACGAGAACCTGGCCGGCGGTCGGGAATTCGGCCGCGTAGATGAGGCGTAAAAACGTCGTCTTTCCCGCGCCGGAGGGACCGGTCAGATAAACCATCTCCCCTTTTTCGATATGACAGGTGACGTCGGCGAGCGCCGCCATGCCGGGCGAGTAGTGCTTGGTGACGTGAAAAAATCGAATCATTCCGACACGCGAACCGCCCGGAAACGCGCTGCGATGCCGCGCGGGCACCGCCCGCACGACGCTTCAAACCGAAGAGTGTTGCGGCGCCCCTTGTAGGAAAGCCGGTCGGGCTTGTCAACGAGGATGCCCTATCGGGTTTCCGGACCTCGGTGTCGGAAATCGCAATGTTGACGACTCTTCCGAAGCCTCGTATTTGTCTCTATCTCTTGCGAAGTTCCGCCCGGCGAGCACGGCCGAACTTCGAAAATTCGGAGATCAATTTCGTGACGGTTCCGCCGTGGTAAATTCGGAGATTCCCAGCAACGTTGACGTTCCGTCCTCGCGGGTCCTGCTCATCGAGTCGGGTGCGAATGCGTCGCGCTCGATTCAGAAACTGCTCACACAGTTCGGATTTTCCGTCCGCGCCTGTTCGGACTCCAAGGCGGCCATCGGCCACGCGCTTTCGTTCAAACCGCAGGTGGTTGTCGCCGCGGACGGCATGCCCGCGATTTCCGGAACCGAACTCGCCCGCCTGTTCAAATCGCTGCCGGATCTCGCGGTCATTCCGTTCATCCTCGTGACCGACGAGCCCGCTTCTCACGCGGGCCGGTCCGACGTCGGCGCGCGTCGCGCGGACGATCTCGTGTTCCGTCCCGCGCTGGAATCGGTGCTCATTTTCACGGTGTCGCGCTGGACGCAGGCTCCTCGTCCTCGGTTCACTCCACGAATCGATCCTTACCCCCGGAGCCTGGGGCAGGTGCGTGGTCTGATCCACACCATCAGCCTTGTCGAAGCCCTGTATTGCCTGATCAGCAGTCAGGTTTCGGGCTACCTGTTCTGCCGGCTGGAGCGAAGACAGATCCACATCGGCATCGACAACGGGCGCGTCGTGGACGTGCGAACGAACTACGATCGCGAGGACACCTTCGGGCGCTTTTTGGTAAAGATCCTGAGGATCACGCCCGCGGACCTGCGCCGGGCGCAGGCGGCGTATCCCGTCCCCGACACCCTGAAGCACCAGATTTATGTGGATCTCGGCATCCTCACGCCCGATGACTTGGGCGACGCGCTCCGTCAGTTTCACGCGACGAAGTTGCTGTCCGTCTTCAAGAAAACGTGGGACGGCGGGTTTTTCGAGTTTCGGCCATGCACGATCTCGTCCGACGTCCCGGAGAAATCCAACCTGAAGCTCTGCGATTTCCTGAAATTCGGCCTGAAGCGCCATGTCGCCGTCCGTTGGGCATTGCGCGACATGGAGCGCGAGGCTCGTGAACGAATGCTCAAATTGCGTCAAACGCGGCGATTCGACCGGGTCTCGAAGCTGCTGGAACTGGACGGCGCATCTACCGACATGCTCCGTCGGCTCGAAGGGCGAACGTTGCGCGAACTCCGTCACGAACCGACCTACGATCACACCGACGCGGTTCACCTGGTGTTCTTGATGCTCGTGACCGGCGCAATGCGTCTGGGCCCGCGCGACGATGCCCAAGACGGGGCCGCGCTTGCCGACATACCCGGCGACGATGCCGTTTTGTTGCCGCTCGAGGCCGAAACCGAGGCCGACCTTCGATACCTCACGGAACTTCAACACGGCCAGAAGTGCTTTCACGACAATAAATTCGAACGAGCGTCGCACCATCTCCGCGCGGCGATGGACCTGAATCGACACTCGTCAGAGGCGATGGCTCTCATGGCGTGGATCGTCTTTTGCGGGGGGAGGCCGGGCTTGCCCGCCGTGCAGGAAGCGAAGGACCTTCTCAAGGAATCGTTGTCGCTCAACGATCGCAACGATCGCGCCCACTATTTTCTGGGTTTGATTTTCAAGTCGGAGCACAAGTACAGTCTGGCCGCGACGCACTTTCGCATGGCGTATGCGTTGAATCCGCTCAACGAGGACGCGGAGATTCAGATCCGCCAGTCGCTCGATCGCCTTCAGAAGGACGGAGGCGAAGACGCGGGGTCGGACTCGTCCGCGTGAGCGTCGGCGTCGCGCCGATGGAATCCCATTTCGGAGGGAAGCGGTGTTTTGGGTCAAACTGATTCTTCTGGTCGCGTTTGTTGTCGCGCTTGTTCCCATGGTCGCGTATGCGGTCGGGCGCTTTCTGCGCATCGACCGTCGCGCCGACGTCACGCATCACGTGCGCACCGCCGACGGATGGACGCTCGCGCTCCACGAGTACCGCCCCGCGCCGGACGCGCCGAAGCGCGCCGAACCGGTGCTTTGTTGCCATGGTCTCGGCGGTAACCGTGTCGGCTTCGACTTCTCCGAACGCACCAGCATCGCGCGGTCGCTCGCGGCGCGCGGACATCGCGTTTTCTTGCTGGAGCTGCGCGGCGCGGGGGAGTCGGAGACGCCGATTTTCTACGACACGCCCCGTTGGAAGTGGAACTTCGATACCTATGTCGATCTCGACGCACCGGCCGCCATCGACGCCGTGCTGGCCGTCACCGGCGCGAAGAAGTTGCACTGGGTCGGCCACTCAATGGGCGGAATGATCGGATACAGCGTGTCGCAGGGGCCGCGCGGCGACCGGCTGGCGTCGCTCGTCACCATGGGCAGCCCGGGTTCCTTCGCCCATGCCGAAAAGGCGCAGGTCCTGCGTCCGGTCGTGTCGCACTTCAAGGCGGTTTATCTCGCGCAGATTTCGCAGCTCTTCGCGCCGCTGATCGAATACATTCCGAAGGTGCAGCGGTGGACGGGCAACGAAAACCTGCTACCGGGCGATTACGCGAAGTCCTTCGCCAATCTCCAGAGCAACATCCCCATCACGCTGCTGCTTCAGTTTGCCGACTTCGCGCGCGATCGCACCGTGTGCGCATATGACGGGCGCGATTTCCTCGCCGGTCTCGCAAACGTCTCGACGCCCTACCTGTGCGTCGGCGCGGAAAACGATTACACGATTCCCCCGTCATCCGTGCAGGTGATTCACGACACGATGGGGTCGGCGAATAAGCGTTTGCACATCGTCGGACCATCGTCGGGTGCGCGCGGACGCTACGGGCATCTGACGATGCTCATCGGACGCGACGCCGCCGAGGAGCTCTACCCGGTGCTCTTCGAGTGGCTCGAATCGGGATGGAAGAACGCGGCCGCCGCGCCGGTGGAGTCCACGGAAGCCGTGCAAAAGATCGCATCTGCACCGGCGAAAACGCCCTCGCGTCGGCCTAAGCCAGCGCCGAAGAAAGCGGATGCCCCGAAGCCCGCTCCGAAAAAAACGGCCCGGAAAACGCCCCCGAAACCGAAGGGCTAACGATCTACTTGTATTCGGGGTGCGCGGCGCGAAACGCATCGGCCGTCGTCTTGCGTTCAAAAAACTCCGCGACCGCGAGCGCCGTCGCGCGGTGCGTCTCGGGGAGATTCTCGCCGATCCACGCCTTCCAGTCGGCGAGATCCGGTGCGGGATTCGTCACCGGCGGGTCCTTGAGGCTGTAGCGGATGTATTCGCCCGCGTAGTCCGCACGGTCCGTCCAGAATCCCCACACGATCTGAAGGAAACGCAGTTTCTCTTCGATCGCACGCGTCTTTTGCAGCGGGTGTGCCTCGTTGAAGTAGTAATTCACGAGGTCCGGGTTGTCCTTCAGATAGAGCGACACCTCGGCGAGCCCGGCGACGCACAGGCTGTTTTGCGAACTGATGCCGAAGGAATAGTTGTAGAACGACTTGGCGTGCTCCCACTGCTTCGCCTCGTGAAAACGCGACGCGGCAAAGAGGGCGACCTTGGCGTCGGAAAACATCGAGGTCGCCTGCATCAGCACGCCCGCGGCTTTTGTCCATTCGCCGCGTTTCAGATACAGATCGCCCAGTGCCACCATCGGCGGCGAGTATCGCCCGAGCGAACCGAGCGACGACTCGTAGAGCGAAATCGCCGAGTCGAAATCGCCGTCCTGCACCAGCCGCCCGCCGACCGCCATCACCATCGTGCGCCGATCGTCCTGATCCTTGTACGGCAGCGCGCGACGCACCGCGTCCACCGCCGAGCCGAGCCGATTGTGTTTTTTGGCGAAGGCGAGGAACCGCGCGACGTCGGATTCCTTGACGCCGCTCTCCGCGTCGATCGCGTCGGCGTAGGCCGCGAACGCGCCGTCGATGTCGCCGGCCATCTCCCGGGCCATCGCTTCGAGGCGCAGCGTGTCGGGATCGGCGGAGGTGAGACCGCGCGCCGTCTGAAACGCGGCGATCGCGCCCGCGTAATCCTTTTTGCGATAACGCAGCGAGCCGACGATCCGCCACACGTCGGCGTCGTTCGGCGATTCTTCCAGCGCGGTGGCGAGGATCTTCTCCGCCTCCTCGATCTTCCCCGCGCGCTCATAAGCCGCGCCGAGCCGCTTGCGCAATTCCGGATCGCCCGGGCTCGCCTCGACGAGCCTTCGCAGCACCTCGGCCGCGCGCCCGAAATCCTCCGCCTTCTCGTGATACCCCGCGAGGGCAAGCTGGCCCTCGAAGGTCGGCGCGGCGGCCTCGGCCTTGGCCTGAAACGTCGCCGCCTCGGCGAAGCGCTCTTCCTGGACGAGAGATTCCACCAGCCCCGCGTACTCGTTGAAACCGCGAGGATCGAGACGCTGCGCGTCGAGCAACGCCTCGGCCGCGGACCCGTAATTCCCATTGCGGTAGTGCCAACGCCCGAGCATGAGGTAGTAAAACGGCGAACGCGCGCCGGCGGCCACGGCCAGTTCCAGATAACGATACGCGAGTTCCTCGTCGTTCGCGGCGAACGCGCACATCGCCGCCTCGGAAAACGTCCCCGCGTCGGCGTACTGCATCTCGGTCGCCTGACGAAACCACAGCAGCGCCGTCTCCAGATCGCCCGACGCCTGATAGATCCACGCGATGCGGCGGATGGGGTGCGTGTCGGAGGGATCGGCGTTCACCGCCGTCGCGAGGTGCCCGAGCGCGAGATCGGTGTTGCCGCTCTGAAACGCCCGTGCCGACTGCTCCATCGCCATCTTCGCCGCCGGGATCGAGTCGCGGTCCAAAAACTCCTGCACGGTCCACGACGCCGCGTCGCACGCGCGGCCCGCGCCGCCGTCCACCGGGCGGCTCGCGTACTCGGTCGAAAAGCTTTTGCCGCTCACGCCGAGTGTGAGCACGAGCGGCGGATTGCCGCCGCGCAGTTCCATCACCAACAGCCGGTCGAGTCCCTTTTCCTTCGCCACTTTGTAGAGCGAGTAGCGGTCCATCTTCTCAGGTTTCGCGATTCGCTCGATCGTCGCCGCGGGATGGTCCTCGAACACCTTCACCACGCACTCCGCCACGTCATCCGTCGAGTAGCCGTACATGCCCTTGTGTTCGACGTAGATGCCCAGCTTCGCGCGCCCGTCGACCGGAGATTCGGCGAGCGCGGAGCACGCGAAGGCGAGAACGATCGCGACGGCGACCGGGAGATGGAAACGGCGGATCAGCATGCCCGAGGGTGCGGGTAGGGTTCGGTGCGCGTGTGCTGCGCGCGGTTGGCGGCGACGAGGACGTCGAAGTCGAGGCCCTTTTCGGCGATCTTGCGCCGGACGATGCCGTCGATCACGACCGCCTTGTCCATGATGTATCGGCCCACGTTGTTCTCGTCATAGGTCGTGTGCCAGTCGAAGAACACGTCGCCCAGATGCTGGAAACACGGAATGCAGATGGGCTGCACGCCGTGAACGCCGCGCCGGAACCGGTAGCCGATCCACATGCCGAGGTCCTTGAGCAGCGCGCGCTCGGCCAGCTTGTCGATTCCCATTTCCAGCAGCGGCGCGCGGTACTCGATGCCGTAACGCCAATAAATGTCCGACATCGATTGCCGCGTCACCGGCATCGACATCACCGCGTACTCGCCGCCCACGCTCGAGCAGATCGCCGTGCGCGGGATGGAGTGCTCCAAACAACGCACCACGATGTTCGTCAGCATGCCGAGATGGCAGCCCAGGCACCAGATCGCGTGCCCGCCGTAGGGCTTCCAGTCCTTGACCAGCGAGCGGCCCGTGATCTCGTTGAACACGTCGGTCTGGTTGACGATGACGTGGTTCACGCGCTCCTCGCCGAAGATGCGGCCCAGGTCGCGCGCGTGGCGCTCCGAAAGCTGCGGCCACAGGTTTCCGTAGTTGTGGTGCATCGTGTAGAGGTAGATGCCGCCCGTGTACTTGCGCCCGAAGATGTAGGCGACCGCCGTCGAATCGAGCCCGCCGGAGTAGGCGATATTGAACGCGCCGGGCTCGGTTTCGGCCCAGAACCGGTCGAGTTTTTCGTACAGCGTCTTGCGCACCGCGTCCATCGATCTCGCGTCCCTCAAAAAAGACGCGCGACCCTAGCACGCGGCCGGACGGGGGATCAAGGCGAAAGCGGATTTGCCAAACGACTCGCCCGGGTTCAGGCTTCGGAGTGTGGAACAGGCGCCCCCGCCTGTTGGGATCTCGCGACGGCCCTCGGGACGAACGATTTCCATTCTGGAAACAGGTGCTCTCCCGGCGCTGCTAATACTCGTTCCCCGGGTCGTTCGTCCGCTTGATCCGCTCGAACGGCGACGCATGGCCCACCGCGTTCTTCTCGATGTCCCGACTCATTTTCTCGGCTCTTCGAGAATTCCGTACTTGAAGAGTAAAAACGTCGGACACGGCGTACCTTTCGGGTTGCAACAATCCGATCCGAAAGGCAGAGGCGACGTCCGACGACATTTTGTACCACGGTCTTGGGGTCTGGGGATATCGGGTGACGCGGCGGCGGTTTGAACGGGGTCGTTGCCTCATGGAAATCGCCGGGGACGCGCGCGAGCTTCGTTGCGCGGCGTGCGGATCGCGGGAGGTGATTCGTTGCGGGAATGTCCCTCGGGTTTTTCTGGCGCCGCCGATCGGACGGCAGGTCGTGGCCCTGCGTTACGAGGTCCCGCGCGTGGAATGTCTGGATTGCGGGATCGTGCGCCAAGTCCGGTAGCCCTTCGCGGAAGATCATCGCCGGTTTACCAGGAGCTTCGAGCGGTAGGTGCTGGATTTGTCGAAGCACATGACGATCCAGGCGGCGGCGACCCATCTTTCCATCGGTTGGCACTTGGTGAAGGACATCCGGAAGCGCTGCCTGGGACGGCGCTTTCGACGCATTCCCCAGCAAAAACTCAGGTTCGTCTCCCATCTCCGTGGATAGCGGCTCGGATCTTGAGGAAGGAGTACTCGTCGTCCCGGAATCCGTAGGCCATTCTCTTGAGGACTTTGATCTTGTTGTTGATCCCTTCGAGGAACCCTATTCCGAGGGGCCGGCGGCAGTGAGAGATCACGCCGCGGATCTTTCGGGCGAGAGCGACGGCGAATCGGCGGAGTGACTCCACCCCACTGTCCCAGGCGCGCAAGGACCACTCGGCGAAAAACTCCTC
>JADLEX010000167.1 GCA_020845895.1 Deltaproteobacteria bacterium
GTCCCTTTTTGGTATCGTCCCTTCACGGCGGTCCTCCTTGGAAAAGGTCGTCCAGGTCTCGCAACCCGGACGGTAGGCAACCGCCGTTCCCTTTTCAACTTTCAACGGAATCCGGGACAGGCTCGGATCGAAGTCCCACGAGTCGTAGTCATAGTTGTCGCGATGAAACTCGGCCTGGCTCGCGAACGCTCCCGCCGAGACCGGAATGGGACACTGATCCACCGAGACGCCGTCGACGTACCAGTCGTCGGCCTTGTAGAGGTTGTCGATGAACGAGAGCTTGACGGGCATATCGAAGCCGTCGTCGGAGAGCATGGCGTAGTTGTCGCGCAGATCCTCGTCGATCCACATCACGCCGTGGAAGCCGTCGATCTGGTGCGTGCCGTTGAACATCACGTCCCAGTTCGACCAATAGGTGAAGTACTCCTTACACACCGAGTGGCAGGACGAGAGGACGAGGCTGTTGTTGTACAGGTCGCCGACCTTCATCTCTGTAGCCTCAACAGAGCATTCGCCATAAACACCCGTAACTCGAGGCTGACCGCGCCAGAAATGGGAAGGATGCTCGCCACCGTGCATCCCGACGATCGCGACGTTGACGCCGTCGATCCACTCGTCGTCGTTGTGGCCGGGCTCTGGATCGTCGGTCAGCAAGTCTTGGCTGATCGTGCTGTCGATCCGGTAGATATTGTAGTCGTCGTAGGCTTGGGCACCGTGCTTCGAGTGCTGGATGTTGTTGTACCACCTCGTGATCATGTTGTTCCATTCGGGGACGTCGGCGCACGACGCACAGCAGTTCGAGTCCCAGTTCGTCACGCTCACCATCCCCGCCGAGCGGGAACGCGCCGTGCCGGGGACGAGCGCGAACGACAGCGCCGCCGCGACCATCAGGATCAGATACCCTCTTCGCATTTCAGATACCTTTCGTGTTTTATTTTGAACGAACTTTCGCGCCGTCAAGAACCAAACTCAGGATACGCCTCAAGACCTCGCCCCGTCAAGAAATTTGATGTCAACATGGAATACTCAGGTATTTTCCGTACTTGCATTCGGGGATCGCGAAGCGGGCGGTCACGGACCAACCGCCAATCCCACGATTTCACGAGAGGGCGCCATCGTCCGTCTCGATATCTGAGCGAACGCCCCCCGTCATCCCCGATTTTCCTTGACGCCCCGGGCGAGCGCGTGGTTTGATCTTGCGCGTTCGGGGGTGTCGGTTGGATCGGAATCGGACATTCGTGCTCGCGCTGGTTCTGGCCGCGCTCGTCGTCGCGGCGACCGCGCCCACGCTCGCCTGCAAGTGGGGCGACGACGACGAAGAGGAAGGCGGCGACGACGAATCCCCCGGCGACGACGAGGACGCGGACGACGACGCGGGTGACGACGATCTCGCCGACGACGATCTCTCCGATGACGACCTGACCGACGACGACGCGGACGACGACACCGATCCCTTCGCCGACGACCGCGTCCTCTACGTCCCCGCGACCGTCGAACCGGGCGGCGATCCGGTCGCCGTGCTCTCCGAGGTCTGGCGCGACGCGGACGGCGCGCACCTGCGCGTGCGCCTTGTCGATGCCGCGTCGCTCGCCGTCGTGCGGTCCGGCCCCTCCATCGACCTCGACGAATTCGGCACGGCGTCGATTCTGGTCGAGGACTTCGATGGCGACGGTGTGGCCGAGATCGTCGCGTCGCTCCTCTACATCTCGGCCGACGACGCATTCTCGCGCGTTGTCGAGATCGATCCCGCGACGCTCGGCGAGGGCAGCGAGATCGCTGAGTTCGACGGCGAGCTCGCGACGATCGGCTCGCTCATCGACACCGATTTCGACGACGTGCCCGAGCTGCCGGTGCGCCTGCAGGACTACGAGACCGGCCGCCGCCGCGTAGCCGGGTTTCGCCGGCAGGGCGGCGCGTGGCCGATTTCCGGCCTGTTGACACCGGAAGCGCTCGATGACGTGAACTTCGCGCTCTATGCCCTGCCCCGCCGCGCCGCATGGGGGCAAGCGATTGCCGATGCGAAGGACGAGGGCGATCTGATCGTCGCGGCGTGGGGCGAGGACCCGCCGGGCAGCTTCTACGTCTATCTATCTACGCTCGACGATCTCGAAATCGCCGATCCCGATCGTCGCGAGACGCGCGCGCTCGGCGCGTTCGATGTAACGGCGACGAACCGCGTTCCGGCCGATTTCGCGGGCGCGTACGCCGTGGCCTTCGCGATCGAGGCGCCGGACGAGTCGATCGTGGAAATCCGCGACGACGCGGGAGACGTGCTGCGCGCGTTTTCGTACACCCCGGACACGCGGCTCGGCGTCTCGTGGGGGCAGGACATCGACGGCGACGGCGCGGCGGATTTGGCGATCTTCGCCGATCTGCCCGGCGACCCGTACCAACTCGACATCTGCACTTCGTCCACGCTCTGGCAGGCGCGCGAGACCTTCACCGGCGACTACACGTCGATCCGCGCGATCGGCGCGCGTCGACCGCCCGGGCACCTCGAACCCGCGCCGCTGTTTGGGATGGACGCGGGATTCGGCCTCGCGTTCGAGGTCGCCGGAGACGGCGGCTGGGCGCAGCTCTACTGGTACGAAGCGCCCTTCGCGGATTTCGTCGCCAAGACGCCGCAGCTTCAGGCCGCTTCGGCGCACCTGAACCTGACCGCGTACGTCTTCGATTTCGACGGCGACGGCGACGACGAAGCGTTCACGGTCGCGAACGGATACAGCACCGCGCCCGCGCTCGCCTACGCGCACCGCATCCGCGTGTACGACGATCTGCCCGCCGCGCCGGCCTTCGATTCGGGCGAGCAGGGCGACACCGCGTACGCGCAGTGGCCGTGGGACTTGGACGGCGACGGCGCGGCCGACGTGCCGCTGTGGATGAGCACCATCGACACGCGCCCCGCGAGGCTCGACGTGGTCACGGGCGCAAACGGCTGGGACGAGCCGATTTATTCATTCGAATCCGAACCGCAAGCGACCGTGTTGCTCGGCGGATTATTGCGCTAAGTTTCGCGGGCGGCCCGCGCCGTCTGTTGATGTTTCGAATTGCGATGCAATGAAAGGCGATGTCATGTCGGATATTCAACCAAATCTTGCGCCCGACGACCGCGTCGTCGTCGAGGACCCCGTCAACATGAACCTGCTGGGCCTGCTCATGCGCGGCCTGCTGTCCGAAAGCCTGCGCGACGACCGGCGCTACGCCGCGGCGAAATCCCTGCGTGGCGACGTGGCCGTGCGCGCCGGAGACATGGCCGTGACGCTGCGTTTCGGCGGCGGCCGGCTCACGATCGTGCGCGGCGACAGCCCATCGGCGCGAGCCCGCGTCGCGGGCACCATGACCGCGCTGCTCGGCGTCGTGCTGCGTCAGGGGATGGTGCGCGCGTTTTTTGCCGGCAAGCTGCGCATCGGCGGCAACCCTTTCGTGCTGCTGCGCATCCTGCCGCTCATCCGCGAACCGCAAGTCCGCGAACCGCAAGTCCGAGAACCACAAGTCCGAGAACCACAAGTCCGAGAACCACAGGCCGGCGAAACGAGGTGACCCATGCTGGACGTATTTGAACGAATCGTCGGTTCCGAAAACGTCATGCGCGACCCCGCCGCGCTCACGCCTTACCGCGACGACTACACCGAGATCGACGCCGTCGATCCCGCGTGCGTCGTCTTCGCGACCGAGACCGCGCAGATCCAGGCCATCGTGCGCGCGTGCGCCGAGCGACGCATGCCGATCACGGCCCGCGTGGCCGGCACCAACGTCGGCGGCCTCGCGATTCCGTCGCCCGGCGGCGTGGTGCTCGATCTGTCGCGCATGAACCGCGTCCTCGACGTCAGCGACGCCGACATGTACGCCGTCATCGAGCCCGGCGTGACGCAGCAACAAATGAAGGACCACCTCGCCGCGCACAACCCGTCGCTCACGCTCGGGTTTTCGCTCGCGCCGCCGCACACCTCCGTCTTCGCCAACGCGCTGATGGGCGGGCTCACCAATCGCTCGCTCAAATACGGCGATCAGTCCGAGTGGATCAGCGGACTCGAGGTCGTGCGCGCCGACGGCTCGCTCCTGCGCACCGGCGCTTGGGCGCTGTCCGATATCCCCTTCGCGTGCGTACCGTTCCCCGGCGTGACGGGCATGTTCGTCGCGTGGCAGCAGACGACGGGCATCGCAACCAAAATGGCGTTTCAGCTCTGGCCGGCGCACCCGCTCAACGAACGCATCTTCATCCTCACCTACTCTCCGCGCGGCACCTACACGGCGATGGCGCGCCTGTGCCGCGCCGAGATCTGCGACGACATCGGCGGGCTGTCCTGGCCGTCGGCCAAGATGATGATGGGCGTGAAATACCCCAACCCCGTGCCCGACCCCGACGAGCCGCGCTTTTTCCTCTACGTCGATCTCACCGCCGAGACCGAGGCCGAGATGCGCGCGAAAAAGGACATCCTCTACCGCATCGTGAACGACGTGGCGGCGACCGGCGAAAAGTTCGAGGAGCCGATGGACGTGAAGACGCTGATCCGCGTGAATCCGGCGCTCTCGCCGTTTGCGGATTTCCCGACCGACCTGAAATTCCTGACCGACCACGGCGGCGGCGGGCTCAGTTGGATCGGCACCTACGGCCCGATGTCGCGCATGATCGATGCGGTCGAGGCGGGCGTCGCCGTCATGGAGCGCCACGGCTTCCCGCCCCTCATCGTCAGCCGCCCGATGCGCGGCGGACATTTCATTGTTTTCCGCCTCATCACGATCTTCGACAAAACGAAACCCGATGAGATCGCCCGCGTGCGCGCCGTGAATGAAGAGGTACTCGAACTCGCCACCGCACGCGGCTTCGTGATGTACAAAACGCCGATCTGGGCGTGGCGAAAACTCGAGGATCGTATCGATCCCGGCCTGCGTCGCCTGATGCGCGAAGTGAAGACGCTCATGGACCCCGACGGAATCTTCAATCCGGGGAAGATGGGGTTGTAGGGGGCGATCTTCGCCCTGCCTTGGATCGCGCCGTCGCGAGTTCACGCGCGCGAATGAACAATTTGGCGAGTTCCCGAAGGATGGAGAACCTGATTCGGGAACTCGCGTCATCGCGAAACACCCTAGCGTAATTCGTCACACAAATTATGCTTGCGCCGAGTCCCGAGATCGTCGAGTATCCGTGCGGAACTCCGGACATGTGTCGCAACGCGATGATTCGCTGAGCGGTTCGCAACGCCGACGACGGGGACGCATTTATGAATTTCAACCTGATCGATGATCCGTGGATTCCGATCCTGCGCCACAACGGCACGTATGAGCGCGTCGGGGCGCTGCGGGCTCTCGCCGAGGCACAAGACATTCGGCAGCTTGCCGCGCCGAACCCGATGGACCGGTTTGCCGTCTTCCGCTTTCTGCTTGCGCTCCTTTATTGGTGCCGTGGGAATCCGGAACGTGAGCGCGGCACCAAGACCGATTCCAGTGAAGTTTGGCTTGCGAAACTTGCCGACCTCCGTGAGCACTTCAACCTCTTCGGAGACGGAGCGCGTTTTTACCAAGACCCCGGAGCGAAGCGTCCGCGACCGACGACCGATCTGATTCAAGAAATCCCGACAGGAAACAATTTCTGGCACTTTCATCACTCGACCGACGGCGAGCAGGGCTTGTGCCCGTCTTGCTGTGCGATGGGTCTCGTCCGCCTCCCGCTATTCTCGGTTTCCGGTTTGCCGAATATGAAATCCGGTATCAATGGTTCGCCGCCGATTTATGTCATGCCGCAGGGAAAAAACTTGGATGAGACCCTGCGGATGAACTGGATCGACCGCGGGCTGCTTGGAGATCCCGCGTGGCTGTGGCCCGAAGTCCGTCCCGAACCCGGCAAAGAGGTGCCGACGCTGACGGGCTTGACCGTCTTGTCTCGGCGGGTTTGGCTCCACGCTCTCTCAGACAACCCGGAGGTCTGCGATCACTGCGGACGCCATGATTCGCAGGTCGTTCGAACGTGCGATTTCGAATCCGCGGGTGACCTAGAGAACGACCGATGGAACGATCCTCACGTGCTCTATGAACGGGGTGCAAAGCGAATATTAAAGAAAGCCGCCGACCTGACGGCCTCGAAGCGCTTCAAAATGGACCGGCCTTGGCCCGACCTCTTCGCACGAATACAGGAAGACGCGTCCGAGCTCAATTCGGACGATATTAATCGCGACTTCGCCATCATCGCCTTCGCCACGCACCAAATGAAGTACATCGATGTCTGGGAACGGACGGTTCGTCTGGGCTCGTCGAACTCAAATCCGAATGCGATGGCGGCGAACGCGCGGGGGTGGGAAGCGTGGGGTGATGGGCTCGCGAAAGCCGTCTCGCGCTCCGTTTCGCGTGGCACATCGCGAGCCGCGAGCAATAAGGAGCTGCCCGAGGTAGCGACCGCGCTGAAGTCCGTGCGCCCGGATGTCGAGCATTGGGTCTCCGTGCGCATGGCGGAATTGATGTCAACAGAGGATGGCGTGAACACCGCAGTGGACGATGTCGTCCGCCCGTTCATGTCGTCTCTCGCCCGCTCCCTCGCGCCCGGATTCACCATCGCCGCCACCGATCGACGGGCGAAGATCGCCGCATTTCGTCCCGACATGAGCCCCGTACCCAAGAGCGCGAAAGGCAAGACGATGAAGAAAGGCGGTGCGAAGTGAAGGCAACGCGCGACTACATCAAGACGCTACGTTCGCTCAAGGTGGGCGATCTCGGCCTGCTGCGATCGCACGCTGGGCAAGGACTCGACGAGTCGGTGGACGCCTTCGACCTGTTCGCCGGCTTGTGGTGGCCGCTGCGGCAAAAGACACAGAAAGCTCCCAAGCGCGAGGTCGCCTGGTTGATCGCGAAGCTCTACGCGGCGCGGCCCCTCGACGATCTGTCCGGCTCGACGCTCGCGCGCCAACTGAGTCGATGTGAGCCCCGGCAAGACCGGGATGCCCGGCGGTTTCGCTCCGCCGTGGATCGTTTGCTCACCTGTTCGATTTCGGACATCGAGCCGCACTTGCGCTGGGCGCTCGATGTCATTGCCGAAGAAAGTCTCGGCATCGACTGGGTGAAGCTGACCGACGACCTGTCTTACTGGCAACACGGATCCAAACGTGGCGAATGGGCCAGGCATTACCTCGGCATACGGGAAGAGATCCAACACGTCGAAGACGACCTCGACGAAGAAGAAGGGAGCAACCATGTTGATTGAGATTCACGCGATCCAGAACCACAGCCCCGCCAACCTGAACCGCGACGACCTCGGCGCGCCCAA
>JADLEX010000168.1 GCA_020845895.1 Deltaproteobacteria bacterium
ACAAGGACCTGTGGATGCTTCAGGCCGCCCTCAATGCGGGCGCGGAGCTTGACCGGAAAGAGGGCGTGGCGTAACCATGTTTAACCGAACCGCCGATCCACTTTCCACGGAGAATGGGACAGGCTCGAATCACCGGTTCCGAATTGACCGTGGAAGCGTGGATTCGCATCGACGAGGTCCGTGGGGAATGGCAAGCGATCGTTCAGAAGGTGGATCTGGCCAGCTATACATACGGATATTCGATTCGCCTTGACGCGGCGAATCACCTTCAGTTCTTTGTGGCGAATTCGTCGGAAGGAACCGCTTGCTCGGTCACGGATGCGAACCCCATTCCCGAGGGTGACTGGCTCCACATAGCGGGCACTTTCGACAGCGGGTCGTGTTCCCTGTTCTTGGGTGGGACGGCGGTCGATAGCGAGGTCGGTACAATTGAAACGGTCGGCTATCACACGGACAGTCTCTTCATCGGCCATCCGAGTAGCCTGAATCCGGGTGGATTTGTTGGCGCAATCGACGAGGTGCGAATTTCAAGCACTGCCCGCTATTCGGGCGCATTCACTCCAAACTCGGAATTTTCCGTGGACGCCGATACGTCGGCGCTCTGGCACATGGACGAGGGAGTCGGAGTTTCCGTTGGCGACGTTAGCGGAAACAACAACGTCGGCACGCTCAATGGCGGAGACTGGATTATTCCTTAGTAGCCAACCTAGACCACATCCGGTTTTCGTCTTCGGTTGTCGCGGATCGCTGTGACTTTGTCGCGCGTCGTCGGTTTAGCCTCTCCGAAGATCCCCCGGTCCTTGTCGAACGCATCGGGCGCAAGGTGCGCGTATCGCTGTACCATGGCTTGATCGGCGTGGCCAAGGATTTTTTGCAGACGGAACAGGTCGCCGCCGTTCATGACCCAGTGCGACGCGAACGTGTGACGCAGGTCGTGAAACCGCATTCGCGGGAGTCGCGCCTTTGCGAGGACTTCGGGGAACGTGAATTTGACGATGCGTGGCGACCCCGTGTGCATATGCCCGGCTTCGTTCGGGAACACGAGGTCGGACCCGTTCGACAATCGCCAATCGCGTAGCGTCGGAAAGAGCACGTCCAAAATGGGGACGTGGCGAACGTGGCCCGATTTCGTCGGCTTGTCGAAACTGCGTGCGACCGTTATCAGCCGGGTTTGGAGATCCACATCGGTCCACCGCAATCCCGCGAGTTCGCCGAACCGCATTCCCGTGTAGATCGCCGTCGCGAACATGGCGTGCGCCGCGTCCGAATGATCCTTGGCGTGCGAAAGGAACTTGGAGATCGCCGCCTTGCTTTCGAGGTAGGCGTAGGTCGTGCGCGGCGTCGCGGGCTTGACGATGCGGCACGGGAGCCTGTGGAGATAGTCGAGGTCCACCGCGTAATTCAGAATCGCCGACAACAATGCGAGGACGTTGCGCGCGGTCGCGGGCGCGCGACCCGCACCGAGAATGCGCGCTTTCAGGAGATCAACGCGCGCGGTCGTGATTTGGTTCAACCGCAGGTCCGCGAAAACCGGCATGAGGTGCGCCCGCAGTATCGAGGCGTCATCTTCGGCGGAGCGTTTCAGCGGCGCGCGGTTCGGGAGCCAATGCGTCGCGACGAAATCGGCGAACGTGGGGACGGCCTGCGGCGCGGGTGCGCGCCCGTCCTTGATCGCACGCAGTTCGCCCTTGATGCGCTCCAGTTCGGCGACCGCATCGGCGTAGGCGTTCGGCGCGAAGTTCGCGCTGCGTCGCTTTCCGTGCGCGTCAACCCATCGGATGCGCCAAGAGCCGTTGTGGTCCTGACTCGGAAGGGACGCATGCCGCGTGGTCCGCTTTTGATCGCCCATCTTTCGCCGCCGACGTTTTGCCATTGGAGCCCCCCGTTTGCGCGGAAAACGGGCTCCAGTGTCCGAAAATGGCCGAAACCGGGCTCAAGGACACGGGCGAAAGTCGCCTAAGTCCTTGAATTTCTTGATGCCCCCGGCAGGATTTGAACCTGCGACCCCCGGATTAGGAATCCGATGCTCTATCCGACTGAGCTACGAGGGCGTGGTCGGCGGCCACGCGGTCAGGGTCCGACCGATTCCGGCGCGCCCTGCGACATGGCGTAAAGATTGCCGCCGTTGGCGAGAAAATAGATCCGATTTTCGTCGCGGGCAAATCCGGACGACGCGCCGAGCCCCGGGTGGAACCTCCAGCGGACCGACCCGATTCGCGCATCGAGGGCGTAGAGGAACCCTTCGTTCGACGTCGTGAGAATCGCATTGCCGAAGACCGTTGGTGCGGTCGGGACCTTGATTCGGATTCTCGGCGCGCGCGCAACCGACCCCGCCTTGTCCTCGTGGCGGATATCGGTTTCCCACATCTGGGTACCTTCGGACTTGGAGACCGCATAAACGAACCCGCGCGACGACGCGACGATGAGATATTCGCCGACCGATGCGGGGCGCGAAATGCCACCCACGCGGTCGGATTTCCACACGACCTCGCCGGACGCGAGGCCGAGTTTGTAAAGCGCGCCGTCGTACGCGGCGATGTACAGCGCGTCGCCCTCGACAAGCGGCGAGGCATCGACATCCGCCAGTCGCTCGTCGATTTTGAGCAGGTTTTTCCAGATTTCCTTGCCGGTCTTTGTGTCGATCGCCGCGACGTAGCCGTCGGAAAATCCCGCGTACAGCACGCCGTTTTGCAGAACGGGTGTCGCCACTCCGCGCACGCTGAACGTGGCGGAAAGATCGCGTTGATACATCCACTTCCAGGCGCCGGTCGCGGCGTCGACGGCGTATACGCGATTATACGAGGTTGCGACGTAGACGTACTTGCCGTCGTAGGCCCCGCCGCCCATGACCTCGCCGCCAAGTTGAAAGGTCCACTTTGCGAAACCCGTGGAGCGATCGATTCCGTACACCATGCCGTCCGAATCGCCGAACGCGACGACTCCGCCGGCCGCCACGGGTTGCCCCTCGACAGGCCCGAACGCCTGGAACTTCCACACGGGGACGCCGTTTCGAGCGTTCAGGGCGAAACACGTTCCGTTCGTCGCGCCCACGAAGATCCGACCGCCGTCCACAAGGGGCTGCGCATACTCGAGCGGGTGAAAAACGGGTGATTCGAGCGGCGGAACGCCGACGGGCGAGATCCAATCCACGCGTAGCGGAAGGTTTGTGGCACTCAGTTCCGACAGCGAGGAATCCGGCAGGGGCGTCGGCACGCGCGGCGCGGACGCGCATCCCGCGAGCAGAATGAGAGCGAGCGCCAAAGCCCGCGCGCGAATCCGAAGTTTCACGCGGTCACTTTCCCTGAAGCGCGGCGATGCGCTGCTCAATGGCCGCCTTGTCCATCGCTTCGCCCGCCGCGGCGAGATACGCCGACAGGCTTTTCGCCGCGTTTTCGCGATCACCCTTCGCCTCGTAGACGCGGGCGAGGTTCTTGTGCGCGGTCTGCGTGAACGCCGCGCCCGGGTTCGCGCCGACGATCTTGGTATACGCTTCGATCGCCGCATCGGGCTGGCCGGCGGCCTCGGCCGCGAGGCCCGCGCCCTGTGCGGCGAGCCCCCACAGCGGATCGACCGGCGTCGTCGCTCCGACGACTTTCTCGAACGCGGCGCGCGCCGCGTCATATTCGCCCGTATTCAGCTTCGAAACGGCGATGTAGTAGTCGGCGAGCGACCCCTCGCGCTTGGCGCCGAGATCGTCGCGAATCGCCTCGAATTTCTTCGCCGATTCCGCATAACGATCGCGGTCGTTCGTGAACACTGCGGGGAACATTTCGTGGATGCGGGGGTTTTTGTCGATCGTCTCCTGATCGACGACCGGGGCGTTGAACACGGCCTCGGCGCCCGCGAGTTCGCGATGGGCGCTGCCGCTGGTGGCCGAAACGATCAACATGACGATGCCCGCCACGATCAGCGCGCCGATCGCGACACCCAGGCCGATGAGGATGTAGTTCCGGTACTCCAGAACCCGGCCCAGCGATTCCTTGACGACATGGAGGAACTCGTCGTCCTGCTTGATCTGCTTGCGCGTAATCTTGATCTTCTTGGCCACGGGAACGCTCCTGACTGAACGGAAACGGGCCGAAATACGCGGGCTCAAAATTCGGCGGTGAATGTTAGGCCACACCCCACGGAGTGTCAACGAAACCTGCCGCGCTGTACGAAGCGGGGAAGATGTCCGGGGCATCAGCGGGAGTAGATGTCCGGTTTTCCGGCGGGGTGGTTTAGAGGTGTGGGATGCAACACCACAGCACCCT
>JADLEX010000169.1 GCA_020845895.1 Deltaproteobacteria bacterium
CCCCTGCGGGAAAATTCGTATTATGGCGTCTTTGTTACGCGCAATCTGAAACCGAAAGGCGCGGAGTGTTTTCGCGCTTCCGACGCGATGGTGGATCTTGCGGGATCATACTATCGTTATAGATTCGATGACTGCAAAAGTTCTGCCACAAACTCTGACTGCAAATCCGGCGATTCCTCCGATGACCATGACGAACTTCTCTATGCGCTGGACGGGGTTGGGGTTGGCTCCGAATCCGTTCTTGCCGTCGCCGTATTCAAAACATTGTCCGCCACGAACGGCCTCAACGCCGCGCGCAAGGTGCTCGATGGCCTCGCGGCCAGCGAGCCGGCCGAGTGGAGCAACTGGGATGTCGTCGAGATCGACTTCGACCCGGTGGATCACTACGCCTTCGCCGACGTGAAGACGCCGATTTTTCAGGACGACGCGGGGCTGTGGCGGTTCGACGACGCGGGACGCCCCATCGTGCAGTCGTGGGAACAGGTGCAGTCGCTCATTTCGCTGCCGACCGATCCGTCGAAGCAGCCGTATCCCGTCATCGTGTACGGCCACGGCCTCGGCGACACCAAGGAATCGCTGTCCGACCTCGACCTTGCCACGTCCATGGCCGACGCGGGTTTCGCGCTCATGGGCATCGACGCCGTGTGCCACGGACCGCGCGGGCCGATTCCCTCGCTGCCGCCGATGGCACTGCTGTGCTACTTCGACTTCTTCAACCCGCTGCGTTTCCGCGACAACATCCGCCAGACGATTTCGGACTACATGTGGTTCACGCGCGCGATCGAAGGGCTGCGCGACGTGGACATGATCCCGCCGGGCGGCGACGGCATCCCCGATTTCGACGTCGATCACCGTTACTACTTGTCGATCTCGATGGGGTCGATTCATGGCGGCATCCTCGCGGGGCTCGAGGAGAACATCGAAGCGTTCGCGTTCTCCGCGGCGGGCGCGAAGTTCACCGGCGTCGCGTTCGAGGGACCGTATTTGGAGGAACTGCTCGTGATCGCGCGGATGATCGACGAGCAGATGCCGGAGCTTGGCCTCGAGGACAAGCTGTGGATTTACGCAGGGCTCATGCAGAACGTGCTCGACGCGGCGGACCCGGCGAACTTTTTGCCGCACGTCATTGACGATCCGTTGCCCGGGCTCGAAGGCCGCGAGACGCAGGTTCTGCAGCAGGGATTTTCCGAGGACTACGTGATCGGCGGGATGTCGGGCGCGTACTTCGCGCGCGCGGCGGGCTGGCCGCAGTTCAATCCGTACGTGTGGGACGTGGGGGTCGAGCACGCCGATCTGCCGTCCACCGGTTCGGGCTTCTACCAGTACGACACCGAAGAGCACTTCAACCTGTGGCTGACGACGCCGCTGGGCACCGCCGTGCGCGATCAGATCTTCCACTTCCTGCGCACGAAATACGAAACGGGCACGGGAGAGATCATCGATCCGCTGGCGCGATGAGCGCCCGGCGCACCTCCGGAATGAATCGTGATTCATTTCGCCCTTGACGGTCGCGGCGCGGCCCGACTAGGATGACTTTGGGCGCGCGCCCGGCGCGCGTCCGCCATTCCGTCCAAAAAACCCAACGAATTTCCATGGGAGATTTTCCATGAGCACGGAAGTCTGGATCGTCGGCGCCGCGCGCACGCCGGTAGGAAGCTTCAACGGGGCGCTCTCGACCGTCCCCGCCGCCAAACTCGGCGCGATCGCCATCAAAGCCGCGCTCGAGCGCGCGGGCGTCGCGCCCGAGCAGGTGGACGAAGTCATCATGGGGTGCGTGCTGCCGGCGGCGCAGGGGCAGGCGCCGGCCCGTCAGGCGACGATTCACGCGGGGCTGCCCGCATCCGTCGGCGCACTGACCGTGAACAAGGTCTGCGGATCGGGACTCAAGGCCGTTGGGCTCGCGGCGCAGGCGATCCTCGCGGGCGACGCCAAAATCGTCGTTGCGGGCGGCATGGAAAACATGAGCCTCGCCCCGCACGCGCTTCCCGGCAGCCGCTCGGGCATCCGCATGGGCCCGGGCACGCTCGTCGACACGATGGTGCATGACGGTCTGTGGGACGCTTACAACAACTGTCACATGGGCAATTTCGCCGACAAGACGGCGACGGTGAAAAACATCACCCGCGAGGAACTCGACAAGTTCACGGTCGAGAGCTACGAGCGCGCGCTGGCCGCGCAAAAGGCCGGCAAGTTCGCGGCCGAGATCGTGCCGGTCGTTATCGAGGGCAAGAAGGGCCCGACGACGATCGACACCGACGAAGAGCCCGGAAAGGTTCTTTTCGACAAGATTCCGTCGCTCAAACCCGCGTTCAACAAGGACGGCGTGGTGACGGCGGCCAACGCCTCGTCGATCAACGACGGCGCGGCGGCGGTGGTGGTGGCCGACGCCGAAACGGCGAAGGCGATGGGGCTGAAACCCCTCGCGCGCATCGTCTGTCAGGCGACCGCCGCCAAGGAACCGCAGTGGTTCACCCTCGCGCCGATCGACGCGATCAAGAACGCACTCGCCAAGGCGAAGCTCTCCGTCGCGGATATCGACCTGTGGGAAATCAACCAGGCGTTTTCCGTCGTTTCGATCGCGACGTTCAGGGAACTCGGCCTCGACGGCGCGAAGGTGGATGTGAACGGCGGCGCGGTCGCCATCGGTCACCCGATCGGCGCTTCGGGCGCGCGAATTCTGAACACGCTGCTTTACGCGATGGAAGACCGGAAGGCGCGGTACGGACTCGCGACGCTGTGCATCGGCGGCGGCGAGGCGTTCGCCATGATTTTCGAAAGAATTTAAACGACACCGGGAGGAGGCACCATGGCGTTCGAGACGATTCTGTATGAGGTGGAGGGAGCGGTCGGGATTGTCACCATCAACCGGCCCGAAAAACTCAACGCGCTGAATTCGCACGTGCTCGATGAGCTCGGCGAAGTCTTCTCGATCATCGCGGGCGACGCGGCGGTGAAGGCCGTCGTCATCACCGGCGCGGGCGAAAAGGCGTTCGTCGCCGGGGCTGACATCTCCGAGATGGTCGATTACGGCCCGGCGCAGGCCGCCGCGTTCGCGGCCAAGGGTCAAGCCGTGTTTTCGTCGATCGAAACGAGCACCAAACCGGTCGTCGCGGCGGTCAACGGCTTCGCCCTGGGCGGTGGCACCGAACTCGCCCTCGCGTGTGATTTCATCTACGCCTCGGAAAAGGCGAAATTCGGGCTGCCGGAAATCACCCTGGGCATCCTGCCGGCTTTCGGCGGGACGCAGCGTCTGTCGCGACTTTGCGGCAAGGCGATGGGCAAGGAACTGGTTCTCACCGGCGACATGATCGATGCGGCCGAGGCCCTGCGCATCGGGCTCGCCAACAAGGTCTTCGCGCCCGACCAGTTGCTGGCCGAGGCGAAAAAGACGGCGGCCAAGATCGCGGGCAAGGGCGCGGTGGCGGTGCGTCTCGCCAAGGAGTGCATCGAGGTGGGCCTTAGCGTGGACCTCGCGACCGGCTGCGTGCTCGAGCGCCAGGCCTTCGCCGTGCTCGCCGCGACGCACGACAAAAAAGAGGGCATGTCGGCGTTTCTCGAAAAACGCAAACCGGCCTTCAAGGACTGCTGAATTCGCGAATGTCGCGCGGGGCGGCGTGCGTCGCCCCCGCGTTTTCCCGCCGCGCGCGGGGTATTCTCAATTCGTTTCCCGGTCTGATTTGACGGAGAGATCGCCATGCATTTCGATTTGACCGACGAACAACGGGCGCTGCGCGACATGGTGCGCGATTTCGCGCGCAATGAACTGAAACCCATCGCCGCCGAGATCGACGAGCACCACAAGTTCCCCACCGACATCGTGAAGAAGATGGGCGAGCTCGGGTTGATGGGCGTCGCATTCCCCGACGAATACGGCGGCGCGGGCATGGACTACGTCTCGTATTCCATCGCCATCGAGGAGCTGTCGTGGGCGTGCGCCAGCACGGGCGTGATCTGCTCGGCGCACAGCTCGCTCGCCACCGACCCCATCTACAAATGGGGCAACGAAGAGCAAAAGAAAAAATACATTCCCAAGATGGCGAGCGGTGAGTGGATCGGCTGCTTCGCGCTCTCCGAGCCGCAGGCCGGGTCCGACGCGAGCCAGCAGGCGACGGTTGCCGTGCAAAAGGGCGACAAGTGGATTCTGAACGGCACCAAGAACTTCATCACGAACGGCCGCGAGGCCGAGATCGCGATCGTCTTCGCGCAGACCGACAAAGAGAAACGCCACAAGGGCATCACGGCATTCATTGTCGAAAAGAACAACTTCCCCGGCATCAGCGTCGGCAAGGTCGAGGACAAGCTGGGTATTCGCGGCAGCAGCACCACGCAGCTCATTCTCGAGGACTGCGAAATCCCCGACGCGAACCGCCTCGGCGACGTGGGCGTGGGTTTCCGCGTGGCCATGTCGACGCTCGACGGCGGGCGCATCGGCATCGCGTCGCAGGCGCTGGGCATTGCGGCGCGGGCGCTCGACGAGTCGGTCGCGTACTCGAAGGAGCGACACGCCTTCGGCAAGCCCATCGCCGACCTTCAGGCGATCCAGTGGAAAATCGCCGACATGGCGACGGAGATCGACGCGGCGCGGCTGCTCACGTGGCGCGCGGCGTGGATGAAGGACGGCAAGATGAACTTCTCGCGCCAGGCCGCGATGGCGAAACTCTTCGCCTCCGAAGCCGCGATGCGCGCGACGACGCAGGGCATCCAGATTCACGGCGGCTACGGCTACTGCCGCGACTACCCGATGGAGCGCCTGTTCCGCGACGCGAAGATCACGGAGATTTACGAGGGCACGAGCGAGATTCAGCGTCTCGTCATCGCGTCCAGCGTCATCCGGGAGTAGGACGGGGCGAACGCCATGGACCTGCGTCTTTCGACCGAACAGCAGATGATCGTCGACGCGGTGCGCGACTTCGCGCAGGGGCGCCTTGCTCCGCGCGCCGCCGAGGTCGATGCCACGGGCGTGTTTCCGCTCGACGCGATCCGCGAGTGCGCGGCGCTGGGCCTTTGCGCGATGAACGTGCCCGAGGACGCGGGCGGAACCGGCGTGGGTCCGGTCGCCGCCGCGCTGGCAATTCAGGAGCTCGCCCGCGCCGACGCCTCCATCAGCGTCACGCAGTCCGTCACCAACATGGTCGCCGAGGCGATCTGGCGCTTCGGCAACCCCGACCAGTGGCGGCGATTCATCCCCATGGCCGCGGCGGGCGATTACCCCATCGGCGCGTTTGTGCTCACCGAGCCGGGCGCGGGGTCCGACGCGACGGCGCAAAAAACCACCGCAGTTCTCGACGGCGACGCCTACGTCATCAACGGGACGAAAAACTTCATCACGTCCGCCGCGTACGCGGGCGTCTTCATCGTCATGGCGCGCGCGGGCAAACAGGGTTCCAAAGGGATTTCCGCATTTCTGGTGGAGCGCGGCGCGCCGGGCATGCGCGTGGGCAAGGAAGAAGACAAGATGGGCCTGCGCGGCTCGAACACCGCGGAACTCGTCTTCGAAAACTGTCGCGTGCCGGTGGAGAATCGCCTCGGCGAAGAGGGCATCGGATTCAAGGTGGCGATGTCCGCGCTCGACGGCGGGCGCATCAACGTGGCGAGTCAGGCGCTGGGCATCGCGCGCGCGGCGCTGCGTGACGCGGTGGAATACGCGAAGACGCGCGAAGCATTCGGCAAGCCCATCGCCGAATTGCAGGCGATCCAGTGGAAGATCGCCGACATGGCGACGCAGCTCGACGCGGCGGAGATGCTCATCCTGCGCGCCGCGTGGCTCAAGCAGGAGAAGCGGCCGTACACGCGCGAGGCGTCGATGGCAAAGCTCTACTCGACCGAAGCCGCGAACCGCGCCGTGAAAGAGGCGCTGCAGGTCCTCGGCGGCTACGGCTACTGCCGCGACTATCCGCTCGAGCGCTACTTCCGCGACTGTAAGGTGACGACGATCTACGAGGGCACCAGCGAGATCCAGCGCCTCGTCATCGCGCGGCACACCCTGGCGATGATCGGGTAGCGATGAACGCCGACGGATTCCGTCCGCCCTTGTCATTCTGAGCGAAATAATTGTCATTCTGAGCGAAGCGAAGAATCTTCGTTGAAGGACAAAGATCCTTCGCTTCGCTCAGGATGACAGCGACGTTCAACTTGCTCGGCGTCCTCACAATAGCCGCGCCAAATACTTCCCGAGTCCGATGAGCGTGAGCACCGGCGGCAGCCCCCACGCCTCGGGGATCACCGAGCAGTCGCACACGTAGAGTCCGTCCACGCGCGTTTTCAGATTCGCATCCACGATCTCGCCGATCTTCGCCGTGCCGCCGGGGTGCGCGGCCAACACGCGCGTGCGGTAGATGTCGCGCGCGCCCGCGGCTTCCAAAATCCGTTTCGCGTTCGCGAATCCGTGCTCGAACTTGTCGCGATCCGCCGACGTCAGGCGCTTGCGCACGCCGCCGCAATCCGTCAGCCGCCCCGCGAGATCGTCCTTGATCTTGATCATGATCGACGCCGTGCGCCGCCGCGCGAACATCTGGCCGAAGCGAAACGCCTGCGCGGTCATGAAAACGTGCGTCGCGCGTTCGACCGGCATGTCGGTCATCATGTAGCCTTCGTTTTCCATCAGGAGCCCCGCCGACATGGGGATCTCGTTCGGCTGAATGTGCACGTCGCCGAGCGTGCCGCACACCGTGATGAGCGGATCGAAAAAGAAGTCGTAGCCCGCGCCGTGGAGTCCACTTTCACGTAGGATGAGCGGCGTGCCGATGCCGCCCGCCGCGACGATCACGAGCGGCGCGTACGCGGTGCGTTTCAGACCGTCGCGGGCGTACTCCACGCCGGTCGCGGTGCGGCGGTTTTCGACCACCACGCGCCGCACGTACGCGCGATCGACCAGCGTCGCGCCGCCGGCGACGGCCTCGTCCACGAACATCCGCGCGCTCCACTTCACGCCGTGCGGATCGCCATAGTAGCCGAAGGGAAATTCCGGCCGCCAACGATCCTGGTGCATGAGCTTGTCGAGGGGGTTCCACGCGAAGCCGAGTCCCCGCGCGGCGTCCATGATGCGCGTCGCCATCGGCGTCATCATGTCTTCGCGCAGCGGTCCGATCGGCAGTTCGCGCCGTGCCTCGGCCACGTCGTCCTCGATGTCCACGCCGTATCGACGCAGCATGTCGATCGGGGGAGTGAACGCGGTGCCGTAATAGAAAAGCGAACTGCCGCCGAGGGTGATCCCCCGGACCATGCCGACGAGCTGCGGCGTGACGAGCAGCCCGCGCCCCGGCCACAGCAGCTCGGTGACGTACTGCCATAGATTGCCGCGAATCGGCGCGGCGGACCCGCGCTCCAAAATCAGGACCCTGCGTCCTCGCTTCGTCAATTCGCGCGCGACGGTCGCCCCGCCGGGACCGGTCCCCACCACGATCGCATCGAAGGAAGCTGGAATGTTCGTGTTCATGGAGCACTCCCCCGCGCGAACCATGCGCCGCGACAGACGCATTATGGACCCATCGCCCGCGCACGGGAAACCGCTTTTCGCTCCGAATCCGGCTTGTCGATCGCGCGCCTTTCCCGTAAACCAAACGCACGAATTTGGGTGCGAGGGAGACGGTGGGCGAAGCCGAAAAAACGAAGAAACCGCCGCGTCGGCGCGAACTCGATCTGCTGCGCGGGGCGGCGCTGGTTGTCATGATCGTCGGCCACCCGATCCGCGCCGACATCCACCGCCCCGGCATGGATCTGTTCCGGCAGTTCATGAACTACTACGGCGAGCTGTTCTCCGCGTTTTTCATGTTCATGTCGGCCATCAACGTGACGAACTTCATCGCAGGGGCGAAGCGCGACGCGCGACTCGATCCCACAAAATTTTATCTGCGCAGTTCGATTGCGCTGTTCGCGATGGGCACGTCGTACAACCTGTGCGTCGGCACGCTTCCCGTCATCGACATCATCCAGGCGGTCGCGCTGGGCACGCTCTTCGTCTATTTGCTGCTCGCGTGGCGCGTGCCCACGTGGGGATTCGGGCTCGTCACGGCGGCGTTCTGGGGCTTCGGGCTCTATGCGATCAGTCCCGGACCAGTCACCGACGAGACCCTCGCCAGCCTCGCGCCCTTCGGATACCTCTTCAAGCTCTTCGGACCGATCCCGTGGTTCGGGTTTTTCACTTACGGCATCTTCGTCGATCGCATCCCGCGCGGGCGCTGGGAACTCGCCTCGCTGCCCGTGTTCCTCGCCATCTTCATCGCGGGCCATTTTCTGCCGATGCAGTCGGGCACCATGCCCGCCGTCGCCCTGCTCAAAGCCAACCTGCGCTATTTCTTCCTGACGGCGGGGCTCTTCCCGCTGCTGCACCTCGCCACGCGGCGCTGGTATCGCGGCGGCGATGAGGTCCGCGACCTGCTGGCCCGATTGAGCATCGGCGGTGAGGCGCTGCGTGAACGCGCCACGCGATTCGTCGCGCGCCTCGGTACCATGTTCGAGTTCTGGGGCGTCGAGAGCCTGATTTTCCTGATCTTCCACTGGGCGATCATCGACCTGCTCAAGCCGTGGATGATCGCGTGGACGGCGGCGGGGCACGAGACATTCGGCGTGTGGAGCGTCGGGCTCGCCACGCTCGTCATCATGGCGCGGCTCGTGGGCCCCATCGCGGCCAAACGCGACGCATGGCTGCGCGATCCCGGCTTCCCGCGCCGCGCGTGGCGCGTGTTCATCGCGTCGGCGGCGCTGTGGGTCGTCGTCTCGATGATGCTGCTGGGAGTAGCCGCCCGCGCGAAGGGCCTCGCGGTCGGCTTCGACGCGAGCAAGGGCCTTGCGGGCGTCGATCCGGCGCTCATGCGTCAGGGCGCGGCGGCGGTGGTGCTGCTCATCGTGCGCAAGGTGTGTTCGTACGGCATGGGCTTCACGTTCTGTTTCCTGTATCCGCACGTGCGCACGAAGATCCGCGACCGCTGTCGTCGCCCGGCCGAAGCCGCGGCATGAGCGACGCGAAGCCCGCCCGCCGCGTCGAGCTCGATTTTCTGCGCGGGCTCGCGCTCATCGTCATGGCGGTCGGCCACCCAATTCGCGCGAACATCTTCGAGGGACCGATCGACATCGACCTCGTGCGACTCATCATGAACCGCTACGGGGAACTCTTCTCGGGCCTCTTCATGTTCATTAGCGGCATCAACGTCAAAAACTTTCTCTCGAGCGCCGCGAAAAACCCTGACTTCGAAGCCACGGGTTTCTACGTCAAGAGCGCCGTCGCGCTCTTCGTGCTCGGCTGGACTTACAACCTGCAAGTGCAGACGGCCATGTTCATGGACATCATCCAGTGCATGGCGCTCGGCACGCTCGTCGCGTATCTGATGCTGCGTTTTCGCGTGCCGACCTGGGCGATGATCCTTTTCGTCGCCGCGCTGCTGGTCGCGGCGCTCGTCATCGTGGGGCCGGGGCCGGTCACGCACCAGACCATGCAGCGGGTGCGCCCGTACCGCTACTGGATCGCCATGTTCGGCCCGATTCCGTGGCTCGCGTACTACGTTTACGGCCTCGTCATCGACCGCGTGACGAGCGAGCGCGGCAAGGATGTGCTGCTGTACGGCGGCATCGCCGTCTTCGCGCTCGGCCATGCGCTTCCCGAGCTTCGCGGCACCGAGCCCGCCGTACACCTGCTCAAGGTCAATGCGCGGTTTGTCGTGATGTCGATCGGGCTCCTCCCCGCGGCACTCATCGCATGTGAGCGGTGGTATCGCGGGCGGTCGAAGATCGGAAAGGCGATCGAATATTGGGGCGTCGAGAGCCTGGTGTTTCTCGTATTTCACTGGATCTGGATCTTTTACCTGTTCTACCCGCAGCTTCGCGTCCAGAAAATCGCGGGCGAGGGTGCGGCGGTGTGGTTCACCGGTCTGCTGACGCTCGCGATCATGGCCACGACGGTGCGCCCCATCGCCGCGCTGCGCGATCGGTGGCTGCGTTCGCCGAACTTTGGACGCCGCGCGTGGGCCGTGCTTGTCGTCGCGATGCTCGGATGGGCGTTCGCCACCGCGCGCGTCGCGGGTTTGGCGGCAAAGCGTCACCTCGGGATGGCCGACCTCGCGCTGACCTCGCCGTCGCTCGATCCCATCTACGTCGCCTATGTCTTCCGCCAAAACTTCGCCTTTCTCGCCGCGGCCGCGTTCTGCTTCCTGTATCCGTGGTTGCGCGCTCGATTCCGCACTTCGTCGATGCGGACCGTCGCCCGAGCTTGATTCGGCATCCGTGATCGCGTTACGTTACCTTCGATGATTATTTTGATGTCGCGGCGAAATCCTTGGCGTGCGTGGTCGATGGCATTCGCGATCGCGTTTCTTCAGGCGTTCTTTGCCTATTTTCTTCGGCTCGTCATCTATGACGACGCGTACATCACGTATCGATACGCGCGAAACTGGGCCGATGGGCTCGGCCCGGTCTTCAACGCCGGCGATCGCGTCGAAGGGTGCACGACCTTTCTGCAGATGGCCGTGCTCGTGCCGTTCGAATGGCTGAACGTCGATCCGCGTTTCGCCTCTCTCGTAATCTCGATCGCGGCCCTGGCTCTCGTTTCGACGTGGTCCGCGGTCTGGATCGCGCGACGAACACCGGAGGCCGATGCAGCCGGCGTTTGGCCTCGTTTCGCTTTCTGGCTGACGCTCACGAATCCCGCGCTGATGTACTGGACGATCTCGGGCATGGAGACGATGTGGTTTGTCGCCGCGATCTTCGCCGCGACAATGACGGCCGCATGGGAGATGGAGGGCGATCGGGTTCCGTGGCGATCCGGATTGCTTGCCGCCATCGCGGCGCTGATCCGGCCCGACGGCGCGGTGGTCGTCGTCGCGCTGGCCGTCGCGTGGTCGTGGCTCGTTCCGAATCGGCGCCCTCGCGCATTCGTCATCGCGGCGCTCGGCGTCGCGGCCATCGGCGCGCTGACCGCATGGCGACTCTCCTATTACGGCGACCCCGTCCCCAATACGTTCTACGCCAAAGTCGGCGCATCCAATTTTCACCATTGGCTGCGCGGGTTGTGGTACGTCGTGCGCGCCGTCTTCTCGGCCGTCATCCCCGTGCCGCTCATCTGGCTCGCATGGCGGCGGAGCAAGGTCGGCGCGCGGTGGTCAAGATTCGAAAAACTGCTGCTCGTCGTCATCGTGGGACAGGTCGCGCAGACCATCTGGACCGGCGGCGACTACATGGGCTTCTACCGTTTTCTCGCACCGGTGTGGCCGCTCGCGCTCATGCTTCTGTGGAGCCTCGCGACGACGCCGCACGCGCAGGGCGTCCGCACGCCGTCGTCGTATTGGCGGCTTCAGGTCCCCGCGCGCAAATGGGTGGTGCTCGTGGCCGGGTTGCAGATTCTCAACATCTTCATCGACATGAACGGCCTGAAAGTGATGATCGGCCAGGGACTGACGCGTCAGTGGGAAGCGCAGGCGCGCGTGATGCGCCGGATCATTCCGACCGGAACCCTGGTGGCCGACACGGCGATCGGCGCGAGCGGCTACCTGACCAATCTGCCGATGATCGACATGATGGGTTTGACCGACCGGACGATCGCGCGCACGAAAATGCCCATGGGCCGCCGCTACCCCGGCCACGAGAAATTCAACTCGACGTACGTCCTGTCGCGAAAGCCCGCGTTCATTCTGATCTGCACGAAACTGAGTCCGGCTCCGATGCCGAAGTGTCCCTACGACGAAGACGGATTCGCCTCGATGCCGGCGCGTACCGACATGATGAAGACGTCGGATTTTCAGCGGGATTACGTTTATGCGAACTACGCCGCCCGGGATACGTACATCGGCATCTACATGCGGCGCGAACTCCTCGGAACGTCGGGATTCGAGAACTGGTTCGTCGCCGATCCCCATGATCCGGCCGGATCGCCGCCGCCATCCCAGCCCGTAGCGAAATGACGAAACCCGCCGACGAATCGGCGGGCTTCGTGATTCTCAGGATTCGTTCAGAGTCCGTTCACGAACATCTCGCTCGCGACAAACTCGTCAGCCGTAGCGGGATCGAAATCGGCGACGTCGATCATGTCCACCATTTCCGCCGTCGGCTCGAACTCGTTCTCCCATGCGAGCACCTCGTCGTCGCGCGTGGCCGAAAAGTATCCGGTCATGTTGTAGGCGGGAATTCCGGCGAGCGCGATCGTCAGCGTCACGCTGCCGCTGTAAGTATCCATGAGCCAGTCGGCGTCGGTATCCGCGCCGTGCCCGTCGAGCGAGAAAAACGCGCAGACGGCCGTGTCGCATCCCCCGCTCAGGTAGGAAATCTGTCCGTATTCGTTCAGCGCGCCCGACAGATCCACGTGCGCGGGTTCCAGGCTGAAGTAGGGCTCCAACTCGTCCGGCAAGTCCACGCACCCGAAGTCGAACGTGAACGCGCCCCATGCGCTCCACAAATACGGGTAGAGCTGCCCCGTTTGCGCGCCGATCGTCGCCGACATGTCGCATTGCGGACCGGCGCCGCCGTCGCCCCACGTGCCGGAGTACGTGCCGTTCGCGTTGAAGGGCGGGCTCTTGGGGACGCACCCCGTCACCGTGAGCATGAGGGCCAGAGCCAGCACCAGACTCAGATTCACCGTCACCGTCCTCGTCATGAAACGCTCCATTGCGTGTGGAAATGGTTGACCCATTCGTGAGACGCAAAAAGAAAAAGCAAAGTGCGTGCCGGTCGATGGAGCCCGGAAATTGAAGCCTAAGTCATTGAAAATATGAGGAATGTTCGCTTAAAGCGCATTCGCCGACAGGACTACATGGAAACTTAGAGGAAACAATAGTTTCCATGCGCGGTTTCCGATTTGCGAGAAATTTCGACCGAAGGTTCCAAAATCCGAGGAAGTGTAATCCGTCGCGCAAACATCCGTTTCCCTCTCGCGTAAACTGACAATATCCGAAAACGGAGGTGGGGAGGGGCGATCGTTGACGGACATGGCCGTCGAACACGAGTGGAACGACATCCACGCCAAATTCCGCTCGGCGATCAAGATCAATCTCGCGGTGGTCGTGCTCATCACGGTCATGGTGTTCGTCGTCTGGCGCGCGCACCGGGCGTTCGACCTGAGCTACGCCCAGTTCGCCCTTTCGTCGGGGTGGGCGTTCGCGTATTGCACGTTTTTCGCGATCTGGAATCGTCGCGGATTCGAATTGAAACACCACTCGCCCACGTATCACCGAAACGGAGTGGGCATCGGGCTCTACCTCGCCAACCTCGCCTCGATCGCGGTGCTTGTCCATTTCACCGGCGGTGCGCAGAGCCTGTTCATCCTGCTCTTCGCGCTGCTCGCGCTGATGTGCGAGTTCATTGTGCCGCCCGCCATGTCGCGCTGGATGATCGCCGTGATGCTCGCGGTTTACGGCGCGCAGCTCGTCATCGAGCACCTGCTGCAGGTTGCTCACGGAGCGGCGCCGAGGATGAGCGGTCTGTTCGAGTTCACCGACGCGGCGCACCGGAACCTGGTGTGGTCCACCGCGACCATGTACGCCGCGGTCGTCGTGACAACCCTGCTCGGCGTGCGCATCGGGCGCGAACTGTTTTCGACGCTCGGGGAGCAGCGCGCGCAGATCGCCGCGGCGCGCGACACGCTGGAGGAGCGCGTACGGGAACGCACGGCCGACCTGCAACGGGCGCTGGTCGAGGTGCGCGGCGCTTACGCGGCGCTGGAACAGGATCGCGAGCAACTCGCGCGGTTCAACGCCAACGTCGCCCACGAGCTGCGCACTCCGTTGAATATCCTGCAGGGAAGTGTGGCGAACGTGCTCGACGGCGTTTACGGATCGCTCGGCGAAGGGCAGGAGAGGGCGCTCGGGCACCTGCGGGACAATGTGGAGAAACTGCGTCGCATCATGGAGACGCTGCTCGACGTCGCGAAGTCGTCCGCGGGGAAGATCGAGATTCACCGCGAACAATTCTCGCCCGTTTCCGAGATCCGGAACATCGCGCGCGAGTTGGAGTCGGTGTCGTCCGGTCGGCGGGTCGAGGTCGTCGCCGATGCCGACGCGGCGGCCGCCCTTGCCCTGACGGACCGTTTCAAGTTCGGTCAAATCCTGACGAACCTGATCGAAAATGCGCTCAAGTACGCGCCCGACGGACCGGTCAGGATCGTCGTTCGCTCCGGCGCGTCGAGCCTGTCCATCGAGGTGCGCGACGAAGGCCCGGGCGTCGCGCCCGAGGAGGCCAGGTTGATCTTCGAGCCCTTTGCACGGGGCCGAGCGGCGAACCGAAAGTCTGGGTCGGGTCTGGGACTGTCGCTCGCGCGCAGCCTCGCCCGACTTTTGGGCGGCGATGTCGTTCTGCAAGAGCACGCCGGCGCCGGCGCGATCTTCGTCCTGACGCTTCCGCCCGCGGACTCTTCATCGGAGGTTCGGATTCATCCATGACGACGAACGCACTCGAAATTCTGGTGGTGGAAGACGAGGACGCGCAACGGGAGTTGATCTGCGACCGTTTGCGCGCCGAGGGCTATCGTGTCCGCGACGCCGCGGATGCCGATTCCGCGATCGCCCAATTCGGCGCGCGGCCGCCCGACCTCGTTCTCATGGACATCCGGTTGCCGGGGATGGACGGATTCGAGGCGGCGAAAACCCTGCGCTCCATGCCGGCGAATCGATACGTTCCCATCATCGCCTGCACGGCGCGGGACCAGATCGAGGACCGTGCTCAGGCGTTCGACTTCGGAATCGACGATTACGTCACCAAGCCCTTCGAGATGGCGCAGCTCGTTCTGCGTATCCGGTCGGCCGCCCGGATGATCGCGACCTTCACGGATTACCGCCGGGCGGTCACGGAGAATCAGCGACTGCGTTCGATGGTCGAGGAGATCGCGCGGCAGGTCCCGCGTCCGCGAAGTTCCGAGCACATCGTCGGCGACAGCGATGCGCTGCATGGCGTCTTTGCGCGGTTGATGCCCGCCGCCGTGTCCGACGCGACCGTGCTGCTGCTTGGCGAAACCGGCACCGGCAAGGAACTCTTCGCGCGGCTGATCCACGACAACAGCCCGCGCCGCGATCGGGCCTTTGTTGTACAGGACTGCACGACGCTCCCCGGCAATCTCGTGGAGTCGGAGTTGTTCGGCCACACGCGCGGTGCGTTTACCGGGGCGACGGGCGCCCGCGCCGGCCTCATCGTCTCCGCGGACGGCGGCACCGTATTTCTCGACGAGATCGGCGACCTTCCGTCCGACGCGCAGGCCCGGCTGCTGCGCCTGGTGCAGGAGCGCGAGATCCGCCCCGTCGGGTCGGATACCGTGCACAAAGTCGACGTCCGCCTCATCGCGGCCACGCACTGCGATCTGGAGCAGCGCGTCAGGGACGGGCGATTTCGCGCCGATCTCTTTTATCGGCTCGGGCAACTGCGCGTCACGATTCCGCCGCTTCGCGAACGGGTCGAGGATATCCCGCTCCTCGTCGCGCATTTTCTGGCGGAGTATGCGCGCCGCTACGGCAAGAGGATGGTCGATGCCTCGGCGGGCGCGATCGATACGCTGCGGGCATACCCGTTTCCCGGCAACGTGCGGCAACTGCGTCACGAGATCGAACGGGCCGTCATTTTTTTCGGCGACGAACCCGCGCTGGAGATCGTTCATCTGAGCGAGGAGATTCGGCGGGAAACGCGTCGCGAGGCCGGCGGGTCGGCGCCGATGGCCGCGTCGCGCGAACGGGAAGCGAGCCTCGTCGAAAGACGGCACGAGGCCGAGCGCGGGATCGTGGAAGACGCGCTGCGCGCAAGCGGCTACAGCATCACACGCACGGCGACGGCTCTCGGGCTCACACGCCAGGGGCTTCGAAAAAAGCTCATCCGGCTGGGCTTTTCGTCGTCGAAGACGCCGGAATCCTGAACCGCCCCCGGTGAACCGCTTGTGAAAAAATCTCTTGAGGTTTGCTCGGCGGGGGCTATAATTTTCCAGTCCGACCATTCCGTTCTTCTCTTGGTTCCGTTCGTCTCTTGGGGGGGGCAATGCGTTGTCGAAATTTTCGATCCTCGTTGTGCTTGATGACGGCTTTGATCCTGGCCGTTTCGCAGTCGGTCTCGACGGCGACGGCGCAAACGGATGATGACGAAGACTGGGCGGACGCCGTGCTGGCGCTCATCGCGGGGATCGACTTCGAGAGCTACGCCATCGGACCGCTGGGTTCGCCATGGACCGTGACGCCGAGCGGTGCCTCGACGATGACGGTCGAGAGCCTCGTCGCCCTCGCGGGATCGGGCAAAGCCCTGAAGATCAACGGCGGAAACACGGTCGACACGGACTATGTCGTGGGCAACTACCCGTTCGCGGATACCTCGGCGGACATCTGGGTGGACTTTCAGGTCTATACCGTGGGCCCAGGCAACGAGTGGGGTTTTCGCTTATGGCAGAATTACCTTGGAAGTCCATTTGTCGAGACAGCCATTTCGATGGACTCCGGCAATCTGAACGCCGTGACCTGGACAGGTGCCGATTTTGAGTGGGTGAGCTGTGCCGCGTTTTCGGCGAGTGCCTGGCATCGCGTCACGGTCAACCTCGATTTCGACACTGGCTTCTACGACGTGTACCTGGACAACACGCTCGTCTGCAACGATTTTTACCAAATATGGGGCGATCAGACGCCGTACGCTGACATCGACTTCCTCGACTGGAGCGACGCCAACTTCGGCGGCGTGACGTGGATCGACAACATTTACATCGGCACGACGCCGCCGCCCGTCCCAACGACCACGACGACGACCACCACCACGACCACGTCGTCGAGTTCACCCACCACGACAACCACCACCGCCGGAAGCACGACCACGACAACCGCGGGCACGACGACGACCACGACGAGCGGATCGACCACAACAACAACCGCGGGCGCGACGACAACCGTGACCACCACATCCACCACCACGACGACGGGTGGAGGTGACGACGACACGGCCGACGACGATACGACCGACGACGATACGGATGATGACGCGGACGACGATACGGATGATGACGCGGACGACGATGCGGATGATGATGGCGACGACGACACGTGGTTTCCGGATGACGATGCCGACGACGATGCCGACGACGATACCGACGACGACAGCGACTGGCCCGGCGGCGACGACGACACCGCCGATACCGGCGGCGGCGGCGACGACGATGACGACGGCGGTTGCGGCTGCGGTTGCTGACGAATCAGCGAACGAAATCAGCGGGGACCGGTTCGCCGGTCCCCGTTTTCGTCGAGATCTTTAACGTTCGCGCTAGAGGGAGAGGAGCAACCGGAGCGAGACAAAGGACGTGATGTGGGACATCATCGACGCCGCGAATACGTCCGCCGACCTGGCGAATTCGTCGATATCGATGGTGTTTGCCGGTGTCCCCGGTTCGCCGACAATTGCATCTGCCGATGCGGCTTGCGTGGACCGCGTATCTTGAAACGTGACGAGCGTGCGCAGATATCCATCGTACCGGGCTGATCTGAGTGATACGACCGTGTCTTCGCGAACCCAGTCGCAGGTGAGATGCAGCCGGCCCTTCGCGAGCCGTTTTTCGAGCGCGTCGTCGTAGACGATCGCGCCCTGCGTGCAGAATCCGGCGGTGGGTTTGCCGAATGACTGCGTCAGAGTCAATCGCCATTTCTCGAACGTCTTCGTGTGGCGCGACGCCACATAGGGATCGAGCTGCGTCGCGACGATGATCTTGCGCCGATAGAGTCCCTCTTCGTCGAAGTCATAGACGGAGACCGTCTTCTTTCCCGAGAGCCGGCCCCGCACATAAAGCCGCCCCTCGAACTCGCGATCGACCTTGAGGAGTGCGATCCGGTCTCGCGGCGTCCCCCAGGCGAAGTCCATGAACTCCGGCGACGGCTCGCCGATGTTCAGAAGCTGCTGCGTCGACGCGGGGAGAGGAGTCGTCAGAGATGCCAACATCACGAAAAAGTTCAACAAGAAGAAAGAGGCGCGACGGCGTTTCGGCACGGCGGCGTTCTCCAGCCAAGTTCTCGATGACGTAATTCTATCACTCGCCGAAATATCGCGCGAGTCGGGCGAGCCCTTCGTCCAGCCGCTCGTAACGATTCGCGTAGCTGAGGCGGATGTAGCCCTCGCCGCCGGGGCCGAAGTCGGTTCCCGGTGTCACGGCCACCCCAGCGCGTTCCAGAATGTCGAAGGCCAGCGCGTGAGAATTCATGCCGCGCCGTGCGCAGACGTCGCGGACATTGACGAAGGCGTAGAAGGCGCCGGTCGGCTCGACGCGCAGCGGCCGGCCCATCTCGCGCAGGCGCCGCATCACGAGTTCGCGACGGCGTGCGTATTCGCTCCGCATCGTCTCGACGTGTGCATCGCAGTCGCGTAGCGCGGCGATCCCGGCCGCCTGAACGAAACTGCCCGCCGAAATGAAAAAGTTCTGCTGGATCTTCTGCATGGCACGCGCGAGATCGGGCGGCGCGATGACGTACCCCAGACGCCAACCGGTCATGGCAAAGAGCTTCGAGAACCCGCTCGTCACCACGCACTCCTGCGTGAACTTCAGCATCGAGTGCGCGCGCTCGCCGTAGGTCAGGCCGTGGTAGATCTCGTCCGAGATCACCAGCACGCCGAGCGACGCCAGCTCCCGCAGCGCGACCGCGTCCATGATGTTGCCCGTCGGGTTCGACGGCGAATTGACCAGCACGGCCTTGGTGCGCGGGCCGATCACCGCGCGCACGGCATCGGCGCGCAGCGCGAATCCGTCGTCCTCGCGCACCGGCACGCGCACCGGCGCGCCCTGCGCGAACGCGATCATGTTCGGGTAGCACGCGTAATGCGGGTCCGAAATCACGATCTCGTCGCCCGGATCGCACAGCGCCATGAACGCGATCAACAGCGCCGCCGACGAGCCCATCGTCACGACGACACACTCGGGCGAAACCGTGACGCCGTATTGCCGCGCGTACCACAGGGCGATCGCCTCGCGCAGGTCGGGCGTGCCCATGCTGTGCGTGTAGTGGGTGTCGCCCGCGCGGATCGCCGCGATGCCCGCCTCGATCACCGGCGGCGGCGAATCGAAGTCGGGCTCGCCGACCTCAATGTGCACGATGTCGCGGACCTGCCGTTCCAGCTCCTGCGCGCGCTCCAGAACTTCCATGACGTAGAACGGGGGAATTTCGAGGGCTTTTTGCGAAACGCGCGACATGACGAGGCGACCCCGGCGAGCGGACGCGACGGATGTAACGCGATTCGCGCGCGGGATCAACGACGCGGCGCTCGGACGCGGGGGGTGTTTGCGAGGGCGATCCCTTCCGCGCACAATGCCGTCGCGATCCGTCGCGGGACCGAAGGGAGAGAAACGCCATGAACGAAACGACCATCGAGTGGCTCGCGCGCTGGGCCGCCGAACTGCGTTTCGAGGACATTCCGGAACGCGTGAAGGCGAAGGCGCGGCTCCAGCAGGCGAGCGTCATCGCCGCCTCGTTCGCGGGCCTGCACGACGACGGCGCCCGCCGCGTGATCGACGCGACGAGAAAACACGGCGGAAACGGCGGCGCTCGCGTGATCGCCGGGGGATTTCGAACCTCGCGCCCGGCGGCCGTGCTCGCCAACGCGTCGGTGTCGTGCACGTTCGATTACGACGAGATCCTTCTGCTCGGCCATCCGGGGCATTCCAGCGTCACGGTTCCGCTGGTGCTCGGCGAGGAACTCGGCGCGAGTCGCGATGACATTCTCGCGGCGCAGGTCGCCGCCAACGAGATCCAGGGGCGACTGGGGCTGGCGACCTTTCTGGGGCCGCAAAACGGCCAGATGCTGCCGTATCTGCACTGCGCGGGCGCGGCGATCGCGGCGGGTCGCCTGCTGCGGCTCAATGCGAAGGAGACGGCGCACGCACTGGCCGTGGCCCTCGCGCAGCCTCCGGCGGCGCTCTGGCCGGCGTTTTTGGGTTCCATGGATGGCAAGATCCTCACGGCGGCGCACGGGGCGTCGGCCGGGGTATTCGCCGCCGAGCTGGCCGCCGAAGGCTTCACCGGCGCACTGGATCTGCTCGACCACGAGCGCGGGTTCTTTCATCGATTCACGTTTGTGCCCTTTCACGGCGCGCTCACGGGGCTCGGCCGCGCGTGGCTCACCGACACGCTGCAGGTCAAGCTTCATGCCGCGTGCTGGTATTACCAGGGCTTGCTGGACGCACTCCACGATGCGGTGGGGCGCGTCTCTCGCGAACGGGGCCGCGCCCTGCGCCCGAGCGATATCCGCCGCGTCACCTGCCGCGTGACGGCGCTCGCGAAGGCCGTGGATGCGTCGGAAGGCGGTGGATCGCGAGGCCGCCTGCTTGCCAACGAGGTCAACTTTTCCATCCCCGCCGCCGTGGCGGTCATGCTCCTGCGCGGGCAACTGCTCCCGGCGGACCTGACCGCGCATCGGCTGAACGAAATCGAACGCGACGTGCGCGAACTCGCCGCGCGCGTCGAGGTCGTCCACGACCGCGCCATGACAGGGAACATGCTGCGCTCCGTCGATGAAGCCATCGACGTGGTGAGTCTCGCCGCGCCCGTCTCGGGCCGCGAGCTCGCGGCGGCGGGCCGTGCGGCGCGTCGCGAGTTCCCGCGTGCATCGGTGCTCGACGCGCGCGACCTGATGGCGATTCTTCCCGCGCTGCCCCGGTTGGTGCGTCGCCACCGCGCGGCGCGCGAAGCGAGCTATGACTTGGGAGATCGCCCCGTCGAACAATGCGTTCTATCGATTCCCGGCGCGTTCGAAATCGAGTTGGCGGATGGGAGACGATTGGAAGGCGAGGGCGTCGTGCCCGAGGGCGCGCTGTCGCTGGCCGGCGCGGCCCAAAAGGTGGCCGCGAAGTTGTGTTCCTCATCGCACGAAATCTTGTCCGAAAGCGACATCGAGCGATTGTGGAACGCGATCACGAACGCGAAGACGGGCGTCTCGATAGACGAACTGGCGGCGGCGCTCGACGCGGTGCCGGCGGGCCAACGCCGCTTCGACCGGCGGTGACGGCATCGCTCGCGGCTTGACCCTTCTCGTCGGCGGACGTTAAGGTCGGCGCGGGGTGGGGAAATTCCCCTTTTCACCGACGCGAAAAAATCGTTCCGAACGCTGGAAGGACGGCGTATGATCCTGAAGAGTCTGGAAACCGGCCCGCTGATGGTCAATTGTTACATCGTCGCCGACGACACGACGCGCGAGGCCGCGGTGATCGACCCCGGCGGCGACGCGCCGGCGATCCTCGTTGCGCTCAAAGAGGACGCGCTCAAGTGCGTGATGGTGGTGAATACGCACACCCATTTCGATCACATCGGCGGCAACGCGGCGCTGATCGCGGCGCTCGACGTCGAGCTCATCACGCACGCCGACGAGGCGTTCGGGCTCGCGCGGGCGGACGGCGCGGCCATGGCCTTCGGGATGCCGTCGCCGAAATCGCCCGAGGCGTCGCGCTTCGTGAAAGAGGGCGACGTGTTGGAGATCGGCGGGCTGCGCGCGCGGATCGTGGAGCTGCGCGGGCACAGCCCGTGCGGGATCGGTCTTGTCTTCGACGAACAGAAATGCGCGATCGTGGGTGACGCGCTCTTTGCCGGGTCAGTCGGGCGGACCGATCTGCCGGGCGGAAACGGGCCGCAACTGCTCGCGGATATCCGCGAAAAGCTGCTCACGCTGCCCGACGAAACGCTCGTGTGCCCCGGACACGGGCCGACCACGACGATCGGACGCGAGAAGAGGTACAATCCATTCTTTTGAGGTGATGCGATGTCGGCAGTGTTGGGCGGCAAGAAGATTCTCGTCGGCGTGACCGGCGGGATCGCCGCGTACAAGGCCGCGGAACTCGTGCGCCTGTTCGTCAAGGCGGGCGTCGAGACGCACGTGGTCATGACGAAATCGGCGACGCAGTTCGTCGCGCCGCTGACGTTCCAGACGCTCTCGCAGCACCCCGTGCATTTGGAACTCTTCGACCTGATGGAAGAGTCCGAGATCGGCCACATCCGGCTCGCGCAGACGGCGGATTTGGTGGTCATCGCCCCCGCGACCGCGAATATCCTCGGCAAGGCCGCCTGCGGCATCGCCGACGATCTGCTCTCCACGATTTTGCTCGCGACCGACGCGCCGATCCTCGCCGCGCCGGCGATGAACGACCGGATGTGGGCGAACGCGGCGGTTCGGGAGAACGTGGCGCGGCTGCGCGCGCGCGGCTGGAACTTCGTCGATCCCGAGTCGGGCGATCTCGCGTGCAAGACAGTCGCGGTCGGGCGTCTGGCGGAGCCGGAAGCGATCTTCGAAGCGGCGGCGGCGCTGCTGGCGCCGAAACCCCTCGAGGGGCGGCGTGTGGTCGTCACCGCCGGGCCGACCGTCGAGCCGATCGACGACGTGCGCGTGTTGACCAATCGGTCGAGCGGCAAGATGGGCATGGCGCTCGCGGCCGCCGCCCGCGAACGCGGCGCGTCGGTCACGGTGATCCACGGCCCGGTGAGCGCGGCGATCCCGCCGGGTGTCGAAGCCGTGCGCGTCGGCACGGCGGCGCAGATGTTGGACGCTCTTCGTGCGGCGATGTGCGGCGCGGACGTGTTGGTCATGTGCGCGGCCGTGGCGGATTTCCGCCCGGCCAAGGTCGGCAAGGGCAAGGTCGCAAAGAGCGACATGGCCGCCTCCATCGCGCTCAAACCCAACCCCGACATCGTGGCGACGATTCGCAAGGAGTTTCCCAAGACCGTCATCGTAGGGTTCGCGGCGCAGACCGACGCGCTGATGGAAAAGGGCGGGAAAAAGCTGCGCGAGAAGAATCTCGACTTTGTCGTGGTGAACGACGTGTCGAAAAAGGACATCGGCTTCGACGCCGACGACAACGCGGGATTCGTGCTCGGCCGCGACGGATCGCGTTTCGACATCGCGAAGACCGCGAAGCTCGAATTCGCGAGAATGATTTGGGACCGCGTCGCGCCCGCGCGCGGCGATCGGAGCTGACGATGGCGGACGAAGCGGAACACACGGATCCCTTCGCCGCACTGCGCACGGTGCTGGGCGACGTCGAGTTCGCGCTCGAGCGCATGCGCGCGCGGGGGGCCGAGGCGTCGTGTTCCGATGCGGCGCTGGAAGCGCTTCGGCGTGGGCTGACGGATTTTCTGACGATCGAATCCGCAGCGCCGTTGGAAACGATCGCGCCGGTAGCGCCGTCGGAGACGACGGAGCACGTCGGGGAGGTAGCGCCCGTGCCCAAATCGAGTTCCGACCTGCCGAAACCGGAACGGTCCGCCGCGCGGATGCTCGTCGAAATCCGCGAGGACCTCGGCGATTGTACTCGGTGCAAACTGCACGCGGAGCGTAAGAACATCGTCTTCGGCGTGGGAAATCCCGATGCGGAACTCATGTTCGTCGGCGAAGGACCCGGTGCGGACGAAGACGAGCAGGGCGAGCCGTTCGTCGGTCGCGCGGGACAGCTCCTGACGAAAATGATTCAGGCGATGGGCAAGCAGCGCAGTGACATCTATATCGCCAACGTCGTGAAGTGCCGGCCGCCGGGCAACCGCGCGCCGACGCCGGACGAAGTCGCGGCGTGCGGACCGTTTCTGCGTCGGCAGATCGAGGCGATCGGACCGAAGATCATCTGCACGCTCGGCAACGCCGCCACGTCGGCGCTGCTCGGAAAAAACGAGGGGATCACGAAACTGCGCGGCACGTTTCATCCCTTCGAAGGCGGCGTTTTGGTCATGCCGACCTACCATCCCGCCTACCTGCTGCGCAGCCCCGACCATAAAAAAGATGCGTGGAACGACCTCCAGCAGGTGATGACCGAACTCGGCTGGCCGATACCGAAGCGGGGCGCACCATGAAACGCACCGTCCGCACCTGGACTTTTCTTGCGATGATGATGCTCGGCACGGTGCTGGCTGTCGCCGCGCCGTCGCCGCCCGAACCGGCGGGGGATGCGGTGGCGGACGCGCCGCCCCGGGTTCTCGTCATCACGCTCAAGGGATCGGTCAATCCGGGCAGCGCGGACTTTTTCATCACGTCCATCGAGCGCGCCGAAAACGAAAACTACGACGCCGTGGTGATCGAGCTCGACACCCCGGGCGGGCTCGTCGAATCGACACGCGACATCGTGCAGAAGTTCCTCGCGTCGCGCGTGCCGATCATCGTGTACGTGTCGCCGTCGGGGGCTCGTGCGGGCAGCGCCGGCGTGATGATCACGATGGCGGCGCACGTCGCCGCGATGGCGCCGGGCACCAACATCGGCGCGGCGCATCCGGTCGCGGGCGGCGGTCAGGAAATCGACGAGACGATGGAAAAGAAGATCACCAACGACACCGCCGCTTGGATCGAGGGCATCGCCGAGCAGCGCGGGCGCAACAAGGAATGGGCGATCAAGGCCGTGCGCGACAGCGTCAGCGTCACGGCGACCGACGCGCTCGCGAACAACGTCGTGGACGTGATCGCGAAGGATCTCGCCGAGGCGCTGGCCGCCGCCGACGGGCGCGACGTGACGATCGGCGCGGACGAGAAGCGCAAGCTGCGTCTCGCGAATGCCCAAGTCGTGCGCATGGACCCCGGGCTCAAGCACCGCTTCATCATGCGTCTCGCCGATCCCAACATCGCCTATCTGCTCATGATTGTCGGCATCCTCGGCATCTACGCCGAGTTTTCGCACCCCGGCATGATCTTCCCGGGCGTCATCGGCGTCGTGGGATTTCTGCTCTTTCTCATGAGCGCGCAAATCCTGCCCATCAACGTCGTGGGCGTCATCCTCATTGTCGTTGCGCTCGCGCTGTTCGTCGCCGAGATCAAGTTCACAAGCTACGGGATGCTCACGATCGGCGGCGCGATCGCACTGGCACTGGGGTCGCTGTTCCTGTTCGACGTGCCCGAAAAGGTCGTGGAGACCCCGGAGTTTTCGATGCGCGTGTCATGGTGGCTGATATTGCCCGCGACGATCGGCTTTTCGCTCATCGCCGCGATGATCACCTTTGTCGTTCTCAAGTTCCACCGACGCGGCCCGCAGACCGGCGAAGAAGCCGACCGCGGCAAAATCGCCCGCGTGTTGGAGCGGATCGGCCCCGATGGCGGGCAGGTCAAATTCGACGGGGTCATCTGGAACGCCGTTTCCGACGAATCGATCGACGCGGGCGAAACGGTGGAAGTGCTCGAATCGAGCGGAGCCATCGTCCGCGTGAAAAAAATCGCGGGATCGAATTGACGGTCGCGCAACCCCAACGCAGGGAGTGAGCCATGGAGATTTTCGGCGGGATCGGGATTCTGGTCGCATTCGTTCTGGTGTTTATTCTTTCGGGATTGCGGATCCTCAACGAGTACGAGCGCGGCGTGATTTTCCGCCTCGGGCGGGTCGGCCCGCTCAAGGGCGCGGGCCTCAAGTGGATCATTCCGATGATCGACCGCATGGTCAAAGTCGGCACGCGCATCATCACGATGGACGTTCCGCCGCAGGACGTCATCACGCACGACAACGTCACCATCAAGGTGAATGCCGTGTTCTATTTTCGCGTCGTCAATCCGCTGAAGGCGATTCTCGAGGTGGAGAACTACATTTATGCCACCAGCCAGTTGGCGCAGACCACACTGCGCAGCGTGCTCGGCGAGGTGGAACTCGACGACCTGCTCGCCCACCGCGAAAAGGTCAACGCCAAGCTCCAGAAAATCATCGACGAGCGCACCGACCCCTGGGGTGTGAAGGTCACGGCGGTCGAGGTGAAGCACATCGATCTGCCCGTCGAGATGCAGCGGGCCATGGCCAAGCAGGCCGAGGCCGAGCGTGAACGCCGCGCCAAGGTCATCGCCGCGGAGGGAGAGTTCCAGGCGTCCGAGAAGCTCGCGCAGGCGGCGAATGTGCTCGATCGCGAGCCCGCCGCGCTCACGCTGCGTTACCTGCAAACGCTGCGCGAGGTGGCGACGGAGAAAAACTCGACGACGCTCTTCCCCCTTCCGATCGACCTGTTTCGCCCGTTCCTGGAGAAGCACCTCGGCGGAAAGAAAGACTGACCGCGTCGCGCGTCTCGATGAAGCTCGCGGATTTCGATTACGCGCTGCCCGATGACCTGATCGCGCAGCAACCGGTGGAGAAGCGCGACGAGGCCCGGCTCCTCGTGTGGAACCGCACGACGCGGTCGCTGAATCACGCGCGTGTTTGCGATCTGGCCGATTTTCTCGCGCCGGAGACGCTGCTCGTCTTCAACGAGACAAAGGTCATTCCTGCACGTCTCCACGGACGCAAGCCGTCGGGCGGCGCGGTCGAACTGCTCCTGCTGGAACGCACGGACGCGCGGCCGAAGGTGTTCACGGCGATGGGTCGTGCGTCGAGGGGACTGCGTGTCGGAGACGTGGTCGAATTCGACGGTGGAGCGCGCGCGACGATCCGCATTAAACGCGAAGACGGGCTCGTCGAGGTGGAGTTCGACGGCGGCAACGCCATCGAGGACGTGATTGAACGGATCGGCGTGATGCCGCTGCCGCCCTACATCCATCGATCGCGCGAGGACGACGAGGCCATCCGCGAGCGCGACCGCGAGCGCTATCAAACTGTGTTCGCGCGCGAACCCGGCGCGGTGGCCGCGCCGACCGCCGGGCTGCACTTTACGCCGGAACTTCTGGATGCGATCCGCGCGCGCGGCTTCGAAGCGGCGTTCGTCACGCTACACGTCGGCGCGGGGACCTTCGCGCCCGTCAAGGTGGACGACATCGACCGGCACGTGATGCACGAGGAGGCATTCTCGATATCCGAAGACGCCGCGCGGAGCATCAACGCGGCGAAGTCCTCGGGCCGCCGCATTCTCGCCATCGGCACCACGGTCTGCCGCGCGCTCGAGTCCGCCGCGATCGATGGCGGCGTGAAACCGGGCGCGGGACGCACCCGCCTCTTCGTCAAACCCGGCTATCGCTTTCGCGTCGTCGACGATCTGATGACGAACTTCCACCTGCCGAAATCGACTTTGCTCATGCTTGTTTCCGCCCTCGTCGGCCGCGAGGAATTGCTCAATCTCTATCGTATCGCCGTCGAAGAGCGCTACCGATTTTTCAGCTACGGCGACGCGATGCTCGTTCTCACCGACGACCGCGCTTGATTTTTGAACGCCGCGTGGCACATTGCGTCCGTGTCCGATCTTCCTGCTCACTATGATCGAAAAAATCCATCGACGCTCGAGCGCCTCGCGTGGCTGCCGATCGACGCGATCGGACTCGCGTATGCCGCGATCATGCGCGCGCGCGCGGCGATGTATGACGCGGGTTTCCTTCGGTCCATCGACCCACCGATCCCGGCGATCAATGTCGGCAACCTGACCCTCGGCGGCACGGGCAAAACGCCGCTGACGCTCGAGGTCGCGCGAATCCTCGCGGAGATGGGACGTCGGCCCGGCATCGTTTCGCGGGGCTATCGCGCGAGACGCGAAGGCGAGATCGCGATCATTTCCGACGGATCGCGCTTGCTTCTCGATGCCAACGAAGCGGGCGACGAACCCGTGATGATGGCACATCGCGATCCCCGCATTCCCGTGGTCATCGGTGCGCGGCGGCCCGAGGCGGTTGCGCGGGTCGCGGCGCTCGGCGCGGATGTCGCCGTGTGCGACGACGCGTTTCAGCATCTACGCCTCCGGCGACGACTCGACGTGGTCGCGATTCAGGGCGCGGCCGGTTTCGGCAACGGTCGCGTCTTTCCCGCCGGACCCCTGCGCGAACCGATGAGCGCGCTCGCCCGGGCGCACGTGATCGCCGAAAACGTCGGCGACCGCGAGTCCGATCACGAGCGCGTCGTGCGCGATGCGGGATTTCGCGGCGACTTTTTGCGCTGGTCGTATCGCGTTGTCGAACTTCGCCGCTTGAGCGACGACGCCGAGGTCACGATCGAGACTCTTCGCGGTGCGTCTGTGCACGCCGTCGCCGCGACCGCGCGGCCCGAATCGTTCGCGCAGACGCTCGAATCGCTCGGCGCGCGCGTCGTACATCGAACGTATCGGCGCGACCACCATCGCTGGACCCGCGCGGACCTCGACGAGGCGCGGCGGATTGCCGCAACCGGCGGTGTTCCTTATCATATCGCCACGGAAAAGGACGCCGTGAAGCTGCGCGGCGTGGACGGCATCGACGAGATCCCGTTTTTCGTTCTGATGGTGGATGTGCGCTGGCATGACGACGGCGAGGAGCGTCTGCGTCGCCGTCTGGTCGAGTGCCTGCGATAACGAAAGTCGGAGTGCGTGTGAAACGGCCCGCGGTATTTCTGGACCGGGACGGAACGTTGACCGAGGAGGTCGGCTACGTCAATCACATCAGCCGCCTGCGCGTGATGCCCGGCGTGTGCGGGGCGCTCTTTCGCCTCAACCGCGCGGGCGTCGCGGTCGTCGTCGTGACCAACCAGGCCGGTGCGGCGCGCGGCTATTTCCCCGTATCGTTCATCGACGAGGTGCAGGCCGAACTCGTCCGCCAGATCGAGGCGGGCGGGGCGAAACTCGACGGGCTGTATTACTGCCCGCACCATCCAAGTTCGAAAAATCCCGCGCTGGCCGTGGACTGCGATTGCCGCAAGCCGAAGCCCGGCCTCATCGAGCGCGCGTGCGCCGAACTCGATCTCGATCCCACCGCGTCGTTCGTCGTCGGCGACAAATACACCGACGTCGAACTCGGGCACCGCGTGGGCGCGCAGGGAATCCTCGTGCTCACGGGCTACGGCCGGGGCGAGATGCAGTGGTTCTCCGCCGGCTGGCCCGCGCCGCCCGATTTCGTCGCCGAGGATCTGAACGAGGCGGTCGATCACATCCTGCGCCGGTTGGGTCGCGATGGATAGAAACGACCGCCTGCGCGAGATTCTCGACGCCATGTCGGGTGCGACCGTCGCCGTCATGGGCGATCTGGTCGCGGACCTGTACCTCTACGGGCAGACCAAACGCGTCAGCCGCGAAGCCCCCGTGCTCATCCTCGAACACCAAAGCGAGCGCCTCGTGCTCGGCGGCGCGGCGAACGCGATTCACAATGCGCACACGCTCGGCGCGCGCGTGGTGCCCATCGGCATCGTCGGGCGCGATCCGGCGGGCGCGGCGGTGCGCGACGAGCTGCGCGTGCTCAATGTGAACGACGAGTGGGTGCTCGATGTGGACGGGCGCGCGACGACGACCAAGCAACGCATCGTCGGCAGCGGCCAGAACACGACGTTTCAGCAGATCCTTCGCATCGACCGGGGCGACACGCGGCCCGTCGATCGCGTGACCGAGATGCGCCTTGTTGAGGCCGTCACCGAGGCCTCGCGCGACTGCGGCGTGCTCGTCGTGTCCGATTACGGGTACGGCGTCTTCACGCCCGCCGTCATCGAGCGCGTCAACCACCTCGCCGAATCCGGCCGCGTGCGCGTGCTCATCGACAGCCGCTATCGGCTCACGCAATTTCGCGGCGCGTACGCCATGACACCGAACGAACCCGAGGCGCAGGAAGCCGGCGGGCGCGTGATACGCACCGACAACGACGCCGAAGAGGTCGGCCGCGCGCTGATGTCCGCCACCGGCGCGCAGTCGATCGTCGTCACGCGCGGGCGGCGAGGCATGTGCCTCGTGCGTCCTGACGAGCCCGCCCGGCACATCCCCATCTTCGGCGGAGACGAGATCGCCGACGTCACCGGCGCGGGCGACACCGTCATCGCCACGATCGCGGCGGCCACGGCGGCCGGCGCGGATCTGCTGGAAGCGTGCGTGCTCGCCAACGTCGCGGGCGGCCTCGTCGTCATGAAGGCCGGCACCGCCACCGTGAGCGCCGCCGAGATCCGCGAGGCGACCCTGCGGGAGGACCCATGGCCGTCGTCCTGAACCGCGACGAGGCCGTGACCGCGCTGGCTCGCGAGCGCGACGCGGGGCGCACGATCGTCTTCGCCAACGGCGCGTTCGACCTGCTGCACGTCGGGCACGTGCGTTATCTGCATGGCGCGGCGGCGCAGGGCGACGTGCTGGTCGTGGCGCTCAACTCGGACGAGTCCGTGCGCGGCCTCAAGGGCGCGGGCCGCCCGATCCTGCCGCTGACCGAACGCCTGGCGCTCGTCGCCGCGATCGAGGGCGTCGATGTCGTCACGTGGTTCGACGAGCCCAACGTCTCGTCGCTGCTGCTCGCGATCCGCCCCGACGTGCACGCCAAGGGAACGGACTACACCGAGGACACGGTGCCCGAGGTCGAAACGGTGCGCGCATACGGCGGGCGCGTGGCGATCACGGGCGACCCCAAGGACCACAACACCACGGACATCATCGCGGCCATCCGCCGCGCGGGAGCGGCGACGTGAGGGTGCTCGTCACGGGATGCGCGGGGTTCGTCGGCAGTTCGGTCTGCGAGCGCCTGCTCGCGTCGGGCGTGGACGTCATCGGCGTCGACATCTTCACCGACTACTACGAGCGCTGGATCAAGGAACGCAATCTCGCCGTCAACGCCGCGCATCCGCGTTTTCACTTCATCGAGGCCGACATTAACCGCATCGACGTGAAAGACCACCTCGGCGCGGGCGACGCCGTGGTGCACGAGGCCGCGCAGGCGGGCGTTCGCGCGAGCTGGGGTTCTAGCTTCGAAATCTACACCGCCAACAACGTCCTCGGAACGCAGCGTCTGCTCGAAGGCTGCCGCGACCTCGGCCTGTCGCGCTTTGTGTACGCGGGGTCGAGCTCCGCCTACGGCGACGCGCCGCGCTACCCGACGCGGGAAACGGATCTGCCCAAACCCGTCTCGCCCTACGGCGTCTCGAAGCTCGCGGGCGAGCATTTGTGCGACCTGTACCGCGCGAACTTCGGCGTGCCCACGGCGATCCTGCGTTACTTCACCGTGTACGGCCCGCGCCAGCGGCCCGACATGGCGTTCCACCGTTGGTGCCGCGCGGCGATGACCGGCGAGGCGCTCACCGTCTTCGGCGACGGCGAGCAGACGCGCGACTTCACCTTCATCGACGACGCGGTCACGGCCACCGTGCGCGCCATCGACGCACCGGGTGCCATCGGCGAGATCATCAATGTCGGCGGCGGCCATCGCATCACCGTGCGCGGCGTGCTCGATATCCTCGCGCGCACGCACGGCTCGGCCCCGGCGATTCGGCTGTCGGAGCGCCAGAAGGGCGACGTGCTGCACACCGGGGCCGACATCGCCAAGGCGCGCGCGATTCTGGGATTCGATCCGCAGGTGCGCGTCGAGGACGGGCTGCCGCGCGAATACGCCGACATCAAGTCGCTGTACGGGCTATAGGGGGCGACGATGGGACTGCGCGAAATCGCCGACATCCTGTGCTGCCCGATCTGCCGCGCGCCGCTGGAATTTCAGGCCGAGGAGGGGCGGCTCGACTGCGCCGCGTGCGGCCTGGGCTTCCCCATCGACGGCGACATCCTCTATCTCTTGCCGCAAAAAGCGAAGGAATTGACGGACCATGAACACGGTGAACGTCGGTAACATCCCGATCGGCGCGGGGCATCCGCTCGTGCTCATCAGCGGCCCGTGCGTGATCGAGGATCGCGACACGGTCTTCGCCATCGCCGACGCGCTCAAA
>JADLEX010000170.1 GCA_020845895.1 Deltaproteobacteria bacterium
CCGCGAGGCCGACCCCAGGGTGATAACGCAGCCGGTGCACGCCGCCGCCGTCGCCGCCGAGCTTCGCAAGTTCGGTCCACGCGTCGCCGTCGAGACGCAGCACACGGCCGTCGCGCGTGCCGGCGAGGAGGCCGGGCTTCATCGTCGCGAGCGACATCATCGCGGCCTTCATCGTTTCCACATCCGGCGTTTCGCCGGGCTTCGGCATCATCTTCGCGGCAAGCGTCTGCTGCGTGGGACGGACTTCGACAAGCGTCTGCACCACGCGCGGCGTCGGCAGACCGATACGCACCGGCTCCCACGTCGCGCCGTCCGCCGAGCGCAGAACGCCCGTGCCCTTCATCGACGCGTAGATGTGCGTGTCGGTGGCGTAGAGCGCCAGCACCTGCGTGGTCGGGCCGGAATCGACGACCTGCTCGGGTTCCGGCTCGGGTGTCGTCTCGTCATCGACGAGCGGCGCGTCGAACTTGGGCACGGGCGCGGTGCGCGACTCGCGCGGCGGTCCCGGCAGGAATAACCAGCCGATGAGCGCGCCGACGGCGAGCCCGGCGACGAGCATCGCCGCGATGCCGCGCCACGTCGTGCGGCCCGTCGTGCGCCCCGGCCCGTTCGTCATCTTGTGGCCCGCCTAGCGCAGTTCGCCGAGCGCGCGGCCGATGCGCGCGAGGCCCTCGCGGATCAGCTCGTCGCTCGTCGCGTAGGACAGGCGGATGTTGGCGTCCGCGCCGAACGCGCCGCCGGGCACCGCCGCGACCTTGACCGCGTCGAGCAGGTACTCGCACAGCGAGAACGAATCGGTGATCGCCTTACCGCCCGCGCTCTTGCCGAAATGCGCCGAGAAATTGGGGAAGACGTAGAACGCGCCCTGCGGCGGGAAGCACGTCACGCCCGGCATGGCGGCGAGCAGGTCGAGCATCAGCCGCCGCCGCCGCGCGAAGGCCTGGAACATCTCCTGCCAGATCGCGTGATCGGCGTTCAGGGCGAAGGTCGCCGCGCGCTGCGCCACGGTGGTCATGCCCGAGGTGGACTGACTCTGCAGATTGGCCATGGCCTTGATGACCGGCGCGGGCGCGAGGGCGTAGCCGATGCGCCATCCCGTCATGGCGTAGGTCTTCGACACGCCGCTGACGAGGATGGTGCGTTCCTTGAGGCGCGGATCGAGGGTCGGGAAGCTGACGAACTCGAAGCCGTCGTAAACGAGGTGCTCGTAGATCTCGTCGCTGACCATCACGAGGTCGCGCTCGATCACGAGACGCGCGATGTCGGCGAGCTGCGCCCGGCTGTACGCTGCACCCGTGGGGTTCGACGGCGAATTGAGCATGATCGCGCGCGTTTTGGGCGTGATCTTCGCGGCGAGCATCTCGGCGGTGGCGGCAAAACCCGTGGACTCGTCGGTCGGCACGATGACCGGCACGCCGTCGGCGAGTTCGACCATCGGCGGATAGCTGACCCAGTACGGCGCGGGGATCAGCACCTCGTCGCCCGGCTCCAGAATCGACAGGAAGATCTGGTAGAGCGCGTGCTTGCCGCCGCAGGTGACGATGGTCTCCTCGGCGGTGTAGTCGAGGGCGTAGTCACGTTTGTACTTCGCGGCGATCGCCTTGCGCAGCGCGGCTTCGCCCGCGACGGGCGTGTACTTCGAGGCCCCGGCGTCGAGGGCGGCCTTGGCCGCGTCCTTGATCGGCGTGGGGGTGTCGAAGTCGGGTTCGCCGGCGCCGAAACTCACCACGTCATGACCCTCGGCCTGCAATGCCTTGGCCTTGCCGTCGATGGCCATGGTGGCGGAGGGCGGAATCGCGGCGATCTTGCGGGAAATTTTGATGGACATCGCGTCACCTCATGAGGAGAAGGCCGCCGTGCACCGGAGGCCGGAAAATTATCGTCGTGGTGTCACAGGTGCTGGGCTCGGATCTCGCCGGCCTTGGCCAGCAGGGCTTTTTCTACGGACGGCGGGACCATCTTGCCTACGTCGCCCCCGAGCATGGCGATTTCCTTGACCATGCTCGACGACAAAAACACGTATTTGCCGCTCGACATGAGGAAGAAGGTGTCGAGCCCTTCGAGCAGCATGCGGTTCGTGAGCGCCATCTGGAATTCGTATTCGAAATCGCTCACGGCGCGCAGGCCGCGTATCACCACCGAGGCTTTTTCCCGGCGCAGAAAATCGACCAATAGCCCCTCGAACGCCATCACGCGAACGTTCAAATCCGAGAGCGTCTCGCGGATCATCAGCACGCGCTCGTCGGGCGTGAACAGCGTTTTCTTGCGCGGGTTCACCGCGACCGCGACGATGAGGTCGTCGAAGTTGCCGGACGCTCGCCGGATCAGGTCCTCGTGGCCCATGGTGAGCGGGTCGAAACTGCCGGGGTAGACCGCGATCTTTCCGGGCGGAACCATGTCAGCCTTCCTGCGCCGATTCCGGTGATCGATAAAGGGTGAGTCCGCTATCTCCGTACCGGCGGCGGTCGAAAATTTCAAGCCCCGCCAGCGGAACTTCCTTCGCCGCGCCGCGATGCTCGAGAACCAGGACGCCTTCCGGCGCGAGCAGATCCGCCACGCCCGCCAGATCACCGAGGTCGGTCGCGTCGCTCTCGGCGTAGGGCGGATCGGCGAAAATCACGTCGAAGGTCGACCCGGCGAGGCGACGCAACGCGGCGCGCACCTCGGTCGCCAACACCTCGACCGACGCGCGGCAGGTCTCGACGTTTTGACGAATCACCGCCACCGCCCCGCGATCGCTCTCGACGCACACCACGCGCGCCGCGCCCCGGCTGTGGGCTTCGATCGCCACCGCGCCCGAGCCGCCGTAGAGATCGAGAAAGGCTTGATCCGTCAGATCCTGCCCGACGATGTTGAACAGGGCTTCGCGCACGCGATCGGGCGTGGGCCGCGTCTTGCGCCCCGGCGGCGCGACGAGCCGGCGGCCGCGATGAATGCCCGAGATTACGCGCACGGCGAGTCGAAAAGCGGCATCAGGGGATGTCCCAGACGAGATCGGCCTGACCCTGAACGCCCGTCACGTGGAGCTTGACCGCGCCGCCGGATAGGCGCAGCGCTTGGCCGTTTTCGTCGTGCGCGGGAAATTCGATGGCGTAGTTTCGCGCCCACGGATGCACCTGCGGCTTGTAGAGAACATCCGCCCGACGCTTGAGCTTGATCTCCTCGATCCGTTCGGGGCGCGCGCGACGTCCGTCGGCGTCCACGAGCCAGAACCGGAACGACGGCGACTTGGCATCGGCGAGGTTGTTCCACTCGCGGCGCGGCATATAGGCGCTGACGAAGACCTTGACCACGCGGCCGAGTTCTTCTTCGTCGCGCTTTTGCATCTTCGCCACATCGTTTGCGGGCAGGGCTTCGGCGCGGGCGGTCTCCCCGCGCAGCGCGTCGCGAAACACCTTCGAATACATCGTCGCGTCCACGACGAGTTCCGTGTCGAAGTTGTGGTAGATCTTTCCCGCGCGCGTCCATTCCTCGTACACGTCGCGGTAGCTCTCGTAAGAGCCCTCGTAGAGCCGGTCGGGATTGACGCCGGTCGCGGAACACGCGGGGAGGGTCGCGAGGATCGCGGCGCACAGGCAGAACCGAATCGCGGTTTTCATGGGGCGGATGCTAATCAAAACGGCGCGCGAATAAAAGCCTCGGCACGCGGCTTCGCCGGCTATCGGCCGCCGTCGCTTCTCGACAGCGCGCGAAGCAGCGGCGCGGCATTGGGACGCGTGCGGCCGTTCGCGGCGACGAGCACTCCGTCGTTGTCCGTGTCGATGTCGGCGGCGGGAGCATCGGGCACGAGTGCCGTGACGTCCAAAATCTCCCACTCGCCCTCGTCGGCATCCACGCCGATGCGCGGAAAACGCGGATCGGCGTTCACGGACAGCCCGACGTTCCACAACGTCGCCTCGCCTGTCACCTCGGTCACGCCGATCGCCACGCGCCCCCGGCCGGTCTCGACACCCACATGCAGCGTCATGGCATCCGGCCCTTCCCCAGCCGGGCCAAGCCAAATGGCCGAAACTTCATCACCCGCGAATCGCGAACCCGGCGGTCTGCGCGCGGGCCGAACCGCCGCGACGACGTCCTTCGGAATCGCGAAACGGCGGTCCGCGACGCGGGCGCAAAGCACGCACAGCGTGCCGTCCGGAGCACGCAGCGGAGAACCGAGCCGTCGAAGGATCGCGTCGAAACGTCCCAGGATTCTCGGCGAGACGTGCTCGTCCCTCAGTTCGTCGCGCAGTGTCGCCAGTTGCTCGACCCCTCGCCGCCACGCGTCCGGAACTTCCGACACCGCGCGCGCGCCCGGCGACGCGGTCGTCGCGGACGTTTGTGCGTCATCCGCGAGCCCGCGCGTGATGTCGTCGCAGGCCGCCTCCAGCGCCGCGGCCCGTTCGGCAAGCGGTTGCGCCACGTCGGACGGGACGGCGCGCCAGGCATCGATCAGCAATCGCGCCTGACCCATCAGGCGGCGTAGGTCGCGCTCCGGGTCGTTGGCTGGCGCCATCACCCGGATCGTGGCGACCAGATCGTCGATCGGTCCCGCTTCACTCGGGGCGTCGGCTGCGCGCCGCATTTCGGCGTCCACGACATCAAGCGCCCGCGTGAGCGCGTCGGCGACCTCGTCCGGCGCAACGATGCCCGGGTTTCGCCCGACGCGCGAGCACAACGACGCCGCTTCCACACCGATCGCCGTGATGGAGGGCTCGTCGAAAAACGAAGCCTGACCCGCGAGGCGCGACCACGCACGCTCGAGTCGCCGCCACGGCGACGAGTCCGAGGGATTCGCCGCGAGGGAGTCGATCACGCCGCGCATCGAGCGAAGCTCGTCCGACAATTCGGCGAGCCACTCGTCGCGCCACAGGTCGTCGCCGGTCGTCATAGCGAAATCCCGCGAAGGGTCTGGAGTTCGACAAACAGGCGCTGCCAGCGGTCGAGAAACGCGAAGGCGTCGTCCACCGCCGCGAGCAGTTGGTCGGGGTGACTCGCCGGATCGAGCACCACCGCGTCCGCGCCCTCGTTCATGCAGGTGATCGCGGTCGCGATCCCCAGCGCGTCGGCCGTGAGGATGACGCGCGTGGGCGGCGAGAGGCGGTGCAACTCGCGCAGCAGGTCGAGCCCCGACATCGGCGCGAGTTCGAGCCGCGCGATCACCACCTTGGGGCTCTGCGTGTGCGCGAGGGACAAGGCGATCTGAGCCGTCGTGGCCCGGCGGCAGACGCACCCCACTGGGGCAAGGATCGATTCGAGCGCGGCCAGCGTATCCGGTCGGTCATCGACCAGCAGAACCGGACCTCGCTCGGCGCCGCCGCGTCCCGTCATCACGACTCCGAACGCGCCCGCGCGCCGCCGCCCTCGATCGGCAGGTAGTCGCCCGGGTCCTCGAGATCGCGCTCGTCGCGATAGTCGGCATTCGCGATCGCCTTCGGCGCACCCGCGCCGTCCACCGCACGAACGGGGGCGTGGGAGGCAAGCAACGGCGGCGACTCCTCGCCGAGCGCGCGCATGACCCCCGCCGCGGACTCGCGCGCCGTGGCCAGGGCGAGATCCGCCAGTTCATCCTGACGCGCTTCCGAACGCAGCAGCGGCTCGGTCAACCGGGCGTGTTCGCGCTGCGCGGCCGGAATCTCCTCGAAGAGCCGGTTCACGAGGCCGATGCCCGCGACGAAGTCGTCGAGACGTGCAGCCAGCCGTTGCGACGTCTCGATGCCCTGCGCGCGCACCTCGTCGGACTCGCGCAGGATCTCGCGCGCGGACTGGGCCGAGTCGCGTGCGAGGCGCGCGAGCTCGCGCAGTTCCTCGGCGATGGCGATCAGCGGAGCCGACGGAGCGCCATCGCGCGACGCCTCGATGGAGGCCGTCAGCGCCACCGCATTCGCGTGCGCGGCCACGTCGCGAAGGTCGTCCGCGATGCGCGAGGCGTCCCGTTCCGCCCAACGTACACGGCCGAGCGCGTCGTTCATCTCCGAAACCGCCCCGGCGGCGGAGGCGGCCTGCGTGGTGATGAACTGGGCCGTGGTGCGTGCCTGCGCGATCTTGTCGGCGGCGACGCGCGCGGCTTCGTCCAGGGCGCGACGGTTCGCGCGATGATCGTCTCGTAGCCGCGACTGCTCGGCGAGTTGCTCCAGCAGCGACGCGCCCAGCGACGCGAGCCGCGTCAGCGCGTGATCGATCTCGGCATCGCGGCGATCACGCATTGTCCGCTCATCCGCCGTGCACCGCGCGAGGATTTCGACATTCCGGCGCAGCTCCGGGTGCTCGATCTCTGCCCGGGCCGCGGCCTCGGCATCGCCCCGCGCGAGCCGTCGCAGCGCCGTCGAAGTTCCGTCGAGCCAGCCGGCGAGTTCGGTATAGCGGCGATCAACCGCGCGAAACGCCAGTGCGTACGCCGCCGCTCCCGCCAGCGCCGACAGCGTCGCCCCCGCGCCGAACACCGCGAGAGCGAGCGCACGGGCTTCGGGCAATCGAGTGACCATGACGACCGCGCCAGCCCCGGTCGCCACAACGCCGGTCGCGACGACGAACGCCGCCGCCGCGCGGGCCGCACGCCGTGAAGGTCGCTCGCCGGATGGAGGTCTGGAAATGTCGGTGAATTCCACCGTGACGCACCGCCTGAAATTCGAACGACGCGGAAACCGGATCGTGTTTATCATAGCATGCGGTGCAGGATCGAGACAGTAATGGTCACGCGCCGCGCTGACCGCGCGCGGCCATTGACCGCGCTCGCGGCCATGTGATAACCGACGTGCGTCCACTAGCGAAGCCCGCGAACCGACATCACTCGAAACGAGGCTAAAACCGACCGTGAAGATTCTCGGCGTCAGCGCGTTCTATCACGATTCCGCCGCCGCGCTGGTGGTGGACGGCGAGATCGTCGCCGCCGCGCAGGAAGAGCGGTTCACGCGGATCAAGCACGACTCCGAGTGGCCCGAGCACGCCATCAAAGCGGTGCTGAAAATCGGCGGCATCAAGGCCGACGACATCGACCTGATGGCGTTCTACGACAAGCCGTTTCCGAAGTTCCAGCGGCTGCTCGAAGCGTTTCTGAACGAAGCACCGATGGGATACCGCCTCTTCCTGCACTCGATGCCGGCCTGGATGAAGTACAAGCTGATGGTGCCGAAGGTCTTCGAGCGCGAACTCGGCTGGAAGGGCGGCATCGTCTTTCCCGAGCACCACGAGTCGCACGCGGGCGCCGCGTTCTTCCCCTCGCCATTCGAGGAAGCGGCGATCCTGACCATGGACGGCGTGGGCGAGTGGACGACCACCTCGTTCGGCGTCGGGCGCGGCAACAGCGTCGAGATCCTGAACGAGATCCGCTACCCCCACTCGCTGGGTCTGCTGTATTCCGCGTTCACGGCATACTGCGGATTCCGCGTCAACTCGGGCGAATACAAGCTGATGGGCCTCGCGCCCTACGGGCGACCGATTTACGCCGACGCGATCCGCGAGCACCTCATCGACATCCGCGACGACGGTTCGTTCCGGCTCAATCCCGACTACTTCACGTATATCGTCGGCCTTCGCATGACGGGAAAGAAGTTCGACCAGCTCTTCGGCGGCCCCATGCGCACGGCGGAAAGCCCCATCGAGCAGCGGCACATGGACGTCGCCCGGTCGATTCAGGTCGTGACCGAGGACGTCATGATGAAGGCCGTGCGTCATGTCCACAAAGTCACGGGCATGAAGAACCTGTGCCTCGCGGGCGGCGTGGCGCTCAACTGCGTGGCAAACGGCCACATCCTACGTGAAGGGCCCTTCGAGAATATCTGGATTCAGCCCGCGGCCGGCGACGCCGGCGGCGCGCTGGGTGCGGCGCTCATCGCGTGGCACATGCATCAGGGAAAGCCCCGCACGGTGGGCGCGCGCGATTCGCAGCGCGGCAGTTACCTCGGGCCGGAGTTTTCGAACGACGAAATCCGCGCGTTCCTCGAAGGGCGCGGCATCCCCTACGAATATCTGGAGCGCGAGGAACTGATCGAGAAGACCGCCCGCGTCATGGTGGACGGCAAGGTCGTCGGCTGGTTTCAAGGGCGGCTCGAGTTCGGGCCGCGCGCGCTGGGGGCGCGGTCGATCATCGGCGATGCGCGCAACCGCGAGATGCAGCGCACGATGAACCTGAAGATCAAGTACCGCGAATCGTTCCGGCCCTTCGCGCCGTCCGTGCTCGCCGACAAGGTGTCGGACTGGTTCGACATGAGCGCCGAATCGCCGTACATGCTGCTCGTCGGTCATGTGAAGGACGAGCACATGCTGGCGCTTTCCGACGAGGAGAAGGGGCGATTCGGCCTCGACCTGCTCAACACGCCGCGCTCGTCGGTTCCCGCGATCACGCACGTGGACGGCTCGGCACGCGTGCAGACGGTGCACCGCGACGACAACCCGCTCTATTACGACCTCATCCAGCGCTTCGGCGAAATCACCGGCGTTCCGGTCATCGTGAACACGAGCTTCAACGTGCGCGGCGAGCCGATCGTGTGCACCCCGGAGCACGCCTTCACCTGCTTCATGCGCACGCACATGGACCATCTCGTGATGGGCAACTTCTTCCTGTCGAAGACCGATCAGGCGCCGCTGGACGAGGACTTCGACTGGCGCAACCACTTTTCGCCCGATTGATGCGGGCTGCGGAGTCGGATTGAAGCGCAAGGAAAAACCGAACGACGTTCGCGATTTCAGTCTCGCCCTGGGGACGATTCTCGCGGGGATCGGCGCGTTCCGCCTGTGGAAGGCGATGGGGTTCGACTGGCCCTTCATCGCCGCGGGCGTGCTCGTCGCGTTGCTCGGGCTCTTCGCCAAACCCGTCATGCACCCGGTCTTCAAAGGCGGCATGTGGGTCGCGGACAAGATCTCGTGGGTGATGACGCGCGTGATCCTGACGATCCTCTACGTCTTCGCGTTCGTTCCCTACGGACTGTTCTTCCGGCTTTTCCGCAAGGATCTGCTCGATCGCAAACTCCACCGCGACTGGCCGACGTACTGGCAGCCGAAGAAACGCAAGGACATTTCGACGAAGGATCGACTCGGCCGCCTGTTCATCTGACGCCGCGCCGCACCGCGATTCAGACGCCGATCTCCTGCTCGATCGCGCCCAGGATGTCATCGCACAGGCGCACGATCACGTCCTCGTTCTCGCCTTCCACCATCACGCGCGCCTTGGTTTCGGTGCCCGAGTAACGCACGAGAATTCGGCCGGACTCGCCGAGGGACTTTTCCGCAGCGCTGATGCGCCGGGCGACCTCGGGCATCTGCTCGAAGGGGATTTTTTCGCGCACGTTCACGTTGCGCGTGATTTGCGGAAACACGGTCATGACCTCGAAGAACGTGGATAGCGGGGCTTGTCGCTTGACGAGATAGGCCATCACCTGAAGCGCGGACAGGATGCCGTCGCCCGTGGTGTGTTCGTCGCCGAAGATGAAATGCCCCGACTGCTCGCCGCCGAAGTTGTAGCCTTCGGTCTGCATCAGCTCGATCACGTATCGGTCGCCGACGCCGGAGCGCACGACGTGCCCACCCACGGAGCGCAGCGACGCCTCGAGCCCCATATTGCTCATCACCGTCGCGACGACCGTGTTCTTCTTCAACCGATTCTCGGCGAGCATGTGACGACCGATCGCGGCCATGACGTGATCGCCGGTCACCGTGCGACCGCGCTCATCGACCATCACAAGGCGGTCGGCGTCGCCGTCGAGGGCGATGCCGAGGTCCGCGCCCTGTTCGCGCACGAGCTCGGCCATCGTTTCGGGGTGCATCGCGCCGCAGCGGTCGTTGATGTTCTTGCCGTCGGGTTTGTTGCCGATCACGTGCACGGTCGCGCCGAGTTCCTCGAAGACGGCGGGCGCGACCTTGTACGCCGCGCCGTTTGCGCAGTCGAGCACGATTTTCACGCCTTCCAGCGTCAGGTCCGCGGGGAACGATTTCTTGAGGAAAACGATGTAGCGGCCCACGGCGTCGTCGATGCGCCACGCGCGGCCGACCTCGCCCGCCGTGACCGGATTTTCCTCGGCCTGGCGCGAGTCCATGATCTCCTCGATGCGCTCTTCGACGTCGTCGGGCAGTTTGTAGCCGTGGCGGTCGAAGAACTTGATGCCGTTGTCCTCGAACGGATTGTGGCTCGCCGAGATCATGACCCCGGCGTCGGCGCGCATGTCGCGGGCGAGAAACGCCACGCCCGGCGTCGGCAGCGGCCCGAGCAGCAGCGTGTCCACCCCCGCCGAACAGATGCCCGCCGAAAGCGCAAATTCGAGCATGTAGCCCGAGCGGCGCGTGTCCTTGCCGATCAGGATGCGGTGGCGGCGCACGTCGGTCTTGAAGCGATAGGCCGCCGCGCGGCCGAGACGCATCACCGTGTCGGTCGTCATGGGCTCGGTATTCGCTTGCCCGCGAACACCGTCGGTGCCGAAATATTTGCGAGACATCGATCCCCTCGTTTCGATTCTGATGCGGAAATGCGCCGCGACCGGCGCGTCGTGTTATCGGAACAATTCCCCGAAACGTTTATTTTTTTCGGGTTTTCTGGACCGTCAGCTCCACTTCACCCAGGCCCGCGCCCAGCGGCAGTACGTCGCCGCCCTCAGGCAGGCGCAGCTCGGGCCGGACCTTGTGCCGGCCGGGAGCAAGACCCTGCGCATCGACGACGAGGCGGACGCGATCGGTGTCGAGCTTGCGCATGGCCTCGACCGGACCCTTGAGACGCAGATCCTGCGCGGGGGGATTTACCGAGGTCACGAACTCGGTGTTCTCGACCTCGATGGGCACCTGCTCGAATCCGCGCTGAATGATTTCGGCGTGAATGCGTACGGTCACCTCGACGTCGGTCGGCTCCGTGAGTTCCACGTGCTTCCCCACGAGATTGAGGGCGTGCATACCGCGATAGGTGTCCTTGAGTCCCGCCACGTCGATCGGCTCGGTCGGCACGGCGTTCATGGTCGCGATCTCCTCGATCGCTCCCGACACCTTGACGAGTTTCGGCTCCGACGACTTCTCCTCGATCTGATACCCGAACGCCGGTTCGCCCTGCGTGACGATTTCGACGGGCATTTCCTTGTCCACGCGCTCGGAGAATTTGATCGAGATCTCGCTCGGCGACAGCTCCGTCACCTTCACGCCCGACGGCAATCCCTTGATGCGCGTGTCGATCACCTTGAACGAGATTCGACCCGGCGTGGCCTGCGACATGTCGAGTTCATAACCGAGACCGTTCTGTTCGATTCCACGAAGCTGCGCCGCCGAACCGATCAGCTTGATGTCGATCGTGCTGACGACGTCCGACGTGCGCACGAGGTTCTCCGGCAGGTTGCGCAGTTCCAGCACCGCCGTCTTCGGCACCTCGAGCTGCGTCTGCCCGACGGACACGTACAGCCACAGCAGAACGGCGAAGACCAGACTCAGGACCTTGAGCGGCCAGTTGACGGAGACGGCGCGAACGAGGGATTTCACCGGATTCATCGCCTCAGCCCATGAGTTTCTTCAGCCGTTCGTACAGGACGTCCGGCGCGAGATCGCGTTGCATGTGTCCTTGGTGCACCAGACTCGCCGCGCCGCGTTCCTCCGAAACGACCAGCACGACCGCGTCGGATGCCTGCGAGACGCCGATCGCCGCGCGGTGGCGCGTGCCCAGATCCTTGTCGAGATGCACGTCGGTCGCGAGCGGAAAAAAGCACCCCGCCGCGACCATTCGCCCGTTGCGGATGATGACCGCGCCGTCGTGAATCGGCGACGAGGGCAGAAACATCGAGATGATGAGCTCGCGCGAGATGGCCGCGTCGATCGCGATGCCTTCGTCGATGTATTCGTTCAGACCGGTTTCGCGCTCGATGACGATGATCGCTCCGATGCGCCGGTTAATGAGCGCCTGCACGGCGCGCACGACCTCGTCGATGAACTCGGTGGGCACCAGGAAATTGTTGGACGCGAACGGGTTCTTGCCGAACCGGGCCAGGCCGCGCCGGATGTCCTCGGCGAAGAGGATGACGATGAGGATGATGACGGACTGGAGAAAGTTGTCGAGCATCCAGTGCAGCGTGTGCAGCTCGGTGTAGCGCGAGAGCACGTAAACGCCCAGCACCAGCGCGAGGCCCAGCATCATCTGCAGCGCGCGCGTGCCGCGCACCAGCATGATGATGTTGTAGATCACCACCGTGACGACAAGGATGTCGAGTGCGTCGCGCCAGTTAAAGCTGAGGAAAAAATTCCAGTTCAAGGGCGCCTCGCGGGGCCGGGGCGAACGCACCGCGTGCCGGGATTGCGTGACGTTCCGAATCTAACGAACGGACCCCGTGAAATCAAGCCGGATCGGTCCCGCGAGCGTGCAGCGCGGTCCAGACGCGTAGCGCGCGGCAGGCTCCGGCGACATCGTGAACGCGGTGGATGTGCGCACCGCGCGATGCCGCGACCAGTGTGGCCGCGACGGTTTCGGGATCGCGGTCGCGCGCGTCGGCGCCCGTGATCCGGCCGAGAAAACTCTTGCGCGACAGGCCGATCATGACGGGTCGGCCGAACGCCGCGAGTTCGCCGAGGCGGCCGAGAATCTCCAGATTGTGCGCGAAGGTTTTCGCGAATCCGATGCCGGGATCGACGACGACCGCCTCGTCCTTCACGCCCGCCGCGCGGGCGAGATCGAGTGCCCGGCGCCAGTGCGCGAGGATATCGGCGACCACGTCCTCGTAATTCGCACGCGTCTGCATGTCGGCGGGCGTGCCGCGCATGTGCATCACGACGAGCCCCGCGCCGTGGCGTGCCGCGATGTCGGCGAACTCGGGCGCGCGATCGAGCCCAGAAATGTCGTTGACGATCGCCGCGCCCGCCTCGAGCGCGGCCTCGGCCACGGCGGGCTTGGTGGTATCGACGCAGATCGGAACCGCCGGAATGCGACGAGCGAGTTCGCGGATGACCGGCACGACGCGATCAATCTCTTCGGCTTCATCCACGGTCGGCGCGCCTGGGCGCGTCGATTCGCCGCCGACGTCGATCAAATCCGCGCCGTGGCGCGCCATGCGTTCGCCGTGCGCGACAGCCGCATCAAACGCCTTGTATTCTCCACCGTCGGAGAACGAATCGGGAGTCACGTTGAGGATGCCCATGACGAGCGGTCGCTCATGGGCGTCGAACGAAAAGCGCCGTCCGCGAAACGGAAGCGTCAATTCGGGTCGCTCTCCGAGCCGGGTTTCTTGGCAGACGCGCGATCGTCCGAATCGTCGATGTGTCGCTCGCCGTCTTCGCCGCCGCGCTCCCAGATCGGGCGGTAGTCCTTGGACTCACCCTCGCCGTCGGCGGGAGTTTCGCCCGATTCGGCGGATTCGCCTTCGTCGGGCTCTTCATCCTCGACGCGCTGGCGCACGATGGGCCGGCCCTCGATGAGGCTCCGCAGTTCCGCGCCGTCGATGGTCTCGTACTCCAGCAGCGCTCCGGCGACGCGCTCGAGCGCTTCGCGGTTGTCGGTCAGGACCTGCCGCGCGCGGCCCAGCGCGTCGGTCACGAGCGTGCGGATCTCGCGGTCGATTTCGTTGGCCGTCGCCTCGGAGTAGTCCTTGTGGTGCGCGAGTTCCTTGCCCAGGAACACCATTTCTTCCTGGCGGCCATAACGCAGCGGCCCGAGCGAGTCGCTCATGCCCCACTCGGTCACCATGCGCCGCGCCATGTCGGTGGCGCGTTGGATGTCATTGGCCGCGCCGGTGGTGACATGGCCGAGCGCGATTTCCTCCGCCACGCGTCCGCCCATCATGAAGGCCAGCAGGTCGATGAGGTAATGGCGGCTGTAGGTGTGGCGATCGTCCACGGGCAGGGTCTGCGTGACGCCGAGGGCGACTCCGCGCGGGATGATCGTGACCTTGTGAACGGGATCGACGTTCTTGAGCATCGCGCCCACCAGCGCGTGGCCGGCCTCGTGGTACGCGGTGTTCCTTTTCTCGTCTTCGGTCATGACCATGCTGCGCCGCTCGATTCCCATCAGCACCTTGTCCTTGGCCGATTCAAAGTGGCGCATGGCGACCTTGTTCTTGCCCTCGCGGGCGGCGATGAGCGCGGCCTCGTTGACGAGGTTCGCGAGATCGGCCCCGGTGAATCCCGGCGTGCCGCGGGCGATGACCTGCATGGTCACGTCCTTGGCGAGCGGGATCTTGCGCGTGTGGACCTTCAGGATGCCTTCGCGGCCATTGATGTCGGGCGGAGGTACGACGACCTGCCGGTCGAATCGGCCCGGTCGCAGCAGCGCCGGATCGAGCACGTCGGGGCGGTTTGTCGCGGCGATGAGGATGACGCCTTCGTTGCTCTCGAAGCCGTCCATTTCGACGAGGAGCTGGTTGAGCGTCTGCTCGCGCTCGTCGTGCCCGCCGCCGAGGCCCGCGCCGCGATGGCGGCCGACGGCGTCGATTTCGTCGATGAAGATGATGCACGGCGCGTTCTTCTTGCCCTGCACGAACAGGTCGCGCACGCGCGACGCGCCGACGCCGACGAACATCTCGACGACCTCCGATCCGGAGATGCTAAAGAATGGCACCCCGGCTTCGCCTGCACTCGCTTTCG
>JADLEX010000171.1 GCA_020845895.1 Deltaproteobacteria bacterium
GCACTGCACTTTTCGCGAATATCGGCCAAAAACAGTGCCAACTATGAGAATTCGCTCAGGTCAGGTTGTCCACAACCCGTTCCAAGTGTCGAATATGAGTCCGAGCCGATCGAGCTCTTTACGTCGGAACCGAAGGAATACTGTTTCCACATCGCACATTGAGCCGAGTCGCAGGCGCTCACCCGCCGCCCAGGTACGCGGTTCGGACGTTCTCGTCGGCAAGGAGCTGCGCGGACGGCCCCGCCAGCGTGATGCGGCCCGTCTCCATCACGTATCCGCGCTGCGCGAGATGAAGCGCGGCCTGCGCGTTTTGCTCGACCAGCAGGATTGTCACGCCCGACGCCGCGAGCTCGGCGATGACGCGGAAGATCTGCGCGACGATGAGCGGCGCGAGGCCGAGCGAGGGTTCGTCGAGCAGCAGCAGGCGCGGTTTGGCCATGAGGCCGCGCCCCACGGCCAGCATCTGCTGTTCGCCGCCCGAGAGCGTGCCCGCGGTCTGGCGGCGGCGCTCGGCCAGCACGGGGAAGAGGGCGAAGACGCGGTCGAGATCGGCGCGGATGCCCGCCGTGTCGCGCCGCGTGTAGGCGCCCAGGTCGAGGTTTTCGGCCACGGTCATCTTGGGAAACACGCGCCGCCCCTCGGGCACCTGCACGAGACCCATGGCGACGATTTCGTGCTCGGGGGCGCGCGTGATGTCGCGGTCCTCGAAGACGATGCGCCCCGCGCCCGCGCGGATCAGGCCCGACACGCACTTGAGCGTCGTCGATTTGCCCGCGCCGTTGCAGCCGATCATCGTGACGACCTCGCCGGCGTCCACATGCAGGGTCACGTCGTTGAGCACGCCCACGGTTCCGTACCCCGCGCGCACGCCTTCGAGACGCAGCATCGCGTCCTCGTGGTGCGACATCATGACGCCTCCGCGGGCGCGGCGACGGCCGGGCCTTCGCCGAGGTACGCCTCGATCACGCGCGGATCGCGCCGCATCTCGTCGGGCGTGCCCTCGGCAATCTTTTCGCCGTACTGCAACACGGTGACACGGTCGCTGATGCCCATCACGAGACGCATGTCGTGCTCGATCAGGAGCACCGTGACGCCGCGATCGCGGATGCGCCGAATGAGCTGCATGAGTTCGGTTTTTTCGGAGGGATTCATGCCGGCGGCCGGCTCATCGAGCAGAATCAGCTTGGGCCCGGTGGCGAGGGCGCGCGCGATTTCGAGCCGTCGCTGCTCGCCGTATGCGAGGTTCGACGCGAGTTCGTCCGCGCGTTCCTCGAGCCCCGTGAAACGCAGTTCCTCCATCGCGCGCGCGGCGGTGACGACCTCGGCGGCGCGCTCGCGCAGGCTGAACGCGCCGATCCGCACGAGAAGCAGCAGCCACGCGGCATAGCCGAGCAGGAACATCGCGAGCAGCGCGCCGCCGATCGCGTCGTGCGCCCCGGGGTATGCGGCGATACGCGCCGAGCAGCACCAGCAGCGCCAGCGGCACGGCGGCGAGCATCGCGCCGGACGGCGAGCGCGTCATCGGTCCGCGTGTGCCGGCCTTTCCGACGGCCTCGGGCACCGCGACCATGACGTTTTCGAGGACGGTCATGCCTTTGAACAGCCGAATGTTCTGGAACGTGCGCGCGATGTGCCGTCGCGCGATCCAGCTCGTCGCGCGGCGCGTCTGGCGGAACACGGTTGCGGCGCCAAGGATGCCGATGACGGTTCCGATCGCGAAGATCATCGTGCGGGTCAGGCGGACGCCGTTCGATTCGCGCAGCTCGGCTTCGATCTTTTGCGCGCGCTCGATGGCTGTGGAGATGTCGGTCCCGAGCACGACGCGGGCATACCGTTCGGGCGCGAAGATCACGAAATTCGTTCCGTCCGATTCGATGCGCCGGTCGAGGAAATCGCGCCCGCGAAATTCCTCGATCACGTTGCGTTCGCGAATGCCTTCTTCGAGGGTTTCGAGCGGCCCGACCAGAGGGTATCCGTCGTGCGAAATGACGAAGACGCGCTTCGGGCCGCGCTCCTCGACGCCGAATTTCGCCGCGATATGCGCGAAGGCGTCGCGGGCGGCGTCGGAGACGGAGAATCCCCCTTTGGGATCGCGGAAGTTCTGCTTGACGGCGACGGTCCACATGCGGTCCACGTCGGACGTGAACACGAGCAGGAACGTGCCGCAGGCGAGCCCGATCGCAATCCACGCGAGGGCGAGCCGCCGGGTGAACGCGCGGGCGAGGCGCGCGTTGTCGAAGTGGATCTGGCCCTCTGCGGGATCGACCATGCCCGTGAGCGCGTTGAAGACGGTGGTTTTTCCCGCGCCGTTGGGCCCAATCACCGCGGCGATGCTGCCGGTCTCGACCCGCAGATCCAGGCGCCGCACGGCGAAGAGCCCGCCGAAACGCACCGTGAGCGAACGGATGTCGAGGATCGCCGCGCTCACGCGCCGCTTCCTCCGGGGTCCGGCCCGACGTGCATCTCTTCGCGCACGCGGCGCGACGGCCACAGACCCTCGGGCCGGAAACGCATGACCAGCACGAGGGCGAGGCCGAAGATGATCCAGCGCCAGTTGGTGAACGTGAGGAACACATTCGGCGATCCGCCGTCACCGCCACGCTGCAGCAGCCGCGTGAGGTAGGGCGACACGACGTTGTCGAACCCCAGCAGCACGAACGCGCCGATCACCACCCCGCGCAGGCTGCCGAGCCCGCCGATGATGAGGCAGCACAGCACCATCACCGAGTAGTTGAAGTCGTAGGTGCCCGGTTCGGCGGTGGTGGTGAGCGTCGAGGCATAGAGCGCGCCCGCGAGCCCCGCGACCGCCGCACCCGCCGCGAACGCGAAGAGCTTGATGCGCGTGGGATCGAGCCCGATGGACGACGCGGCGAGGGCGTCCTCGCGCAGCGCCACGAGGGCGCGCCCCATCCGCGATTTTTCGAGCCGCGTGAAAATGATGAACAGCCCCACGAGCAGCGCGAGGGCGACGTAGTACATCACCAGATCCTCGCTTCCGCCGCCGGGCGTCGGCGCGATCCGCGCGGGCAGCCACGGACGCGGGACGGGATTCAGCCCGCGCGGGCCGTCGGTGATGCTCTCCAGGTTCAGAATCACAACGCGAACCACTTCGCCGAATCCGAGTGTGACAATGGCGAGATAGTCGCCGCGAAGCCGCACCGTGGGCGCGCCAAGGGCGAGTCCGGCAAATCCCGCGACCAGCGGCGCGCCGACGAGCGCGCCCCAGAATCCGAGCTGGAACGGATATTTTTCGACGGTGAGCACGCCGGTCGAAAACGCGCCGATGGCGAAAAACGCGGCGATGCCCAGTTGAAGCAGTCCCGCGTAACCCACCTGCACGTTCAGCGCGAGTCCGAGGATCGCAAAGATGTAGATGTTGATGAGCTGGCGCGCGATGCGCGGCGATTCGCCGACGAGCGCCTCGAGCACCCAGTCGATGACGGGCACGAAGGGATAGATCACCAGAATCGCGAGGGCGACGGTTTCGAAGCGAAGCCGCGGACGCGCCATCGTCAGGACCCCAAGATCGGGGCGACCTCAGACTTTTTCGCGGGCCGTCCCGCCGAGCAGACCCGAGGGCCGAAACACCAAAAGCACGATCAGCAAACCGAACACGACCGCCTGCTGCCACTGAGCGCCGATCCACTGGTCGGAGAACGAACGCACGAGCCCGATGATGAGCCCGCCCAGCACGGCGCCGGGGATGTTCCCGATGCCGCTGACCACCGCCGCCGTGAACGCATACAGGCCGTTTTGATAACCGATCTGATAATGAACCGTATTGATATAAAGGCCGTAGATCACCGCCGCGAAACCGGCAAGCAGCCCGCCCAGAAAAAACGTGGCGCGGATGACGCCGTCGACGTGGACGCCCATCAGACGCGCGGCGGCCGGGTCCTGCGCCACGGCGCGCATGCCCTTGCCGAGCCGCGAGTACTTCACGAACGCGTAGAGCGCGGCCATGAGCACCAGTGAACTGCCGATGACGAGCAGGTCCCTGGCCGTGATGCGCAGCACCGCGTCGGGCCCCAGGAGATTGGCGCTGGAAACGAGGTTGGGGAACGCCTTGGGCGCCGCGGCCGCCTTTCCGTCGCCCATCACCTCGAGCGGCAGGCCGCCCCAGAACAGGCCGAGATTCTGAAACACGAACGACATGCCGATCGCCGAGACCAGCGGCGCGAGTTTGGGCGCGTGGCGAAGCGGTCGATAGACGAATCGATCGACCGTGGCGTTGAGCGCTCCCGCGAACAGGCCCGAGGCGACGACCACCAGCGCGAGCCCGCCCACGAGCCAAACGGGTCCGGCATCGCCGAGCCCGAGGAAACCGATCAGCGTGAGCGCGAAGAACGACGCGAGCATGAACAGATCGCCGTGCGCGAAGTTGATGAACTCGAGCACGCCGTACACCATTGTGTAACCCAGCGCGATGAGGGCGAAGATCATGCCGTTCGTCAGGCCGATGATCGCCTGTTGGCCGATCCCAGCCCACGGCCCGCCGCCCGCAGCGCCCACCGTGCCCGCGGCGGCGGATTTTTCGTCTTTTTTCTCGCCCAGCAGCGTGACGAATTCGAACTTGCCCGCGCGCACCGTGTTGCCGCTCATGCGCGACATCGTCGTGTCGCCGTTCGCGTCGAACGACCAGGTGCCGAGCGCCCCGTCCACCTGCTGCGTCTGCGTGACCGCCAAACGCACCGCCTCGCGATCCTTCACGCCCGCCTTGGCGATGGCGTCGAGCGCGACCTGCGCGGCCACATAGCCGTATACGGCGTAGGCCTGCGGCTCGTTGCCGTATTTGGCGACGTAGCTTTTGAAAAACTCCGCCCCCTTGCCCGTCAGCTTGTCGGCCGGCACGCCGCCGAAGGTGATGAAGGCGCGGTTTTCCACGATTTCCGGTCCTGCGGCCTGGATGAACGCGTTCTCGAAGCAGCCGTCGGGCACCATGAATTTTGCCTCGAGCCCCACGGCGATCATGTCCTTGGCCAGTTGCCCGGCGTTGGTCTGCGTGGTGCCGCCGAAGTAGACGAAGTCGGGGCCGAGCTGCTTGATCTTCGTCATCAGGCTCCGGTACTCCTGCGCCTTCGGGTCCAGGCCCTCGCGGCCGAGCATCGTGAGTCCGATCTCCTCCGCCGTGCGGTGAAAGACGTCGGCCACGCCTTTGCCGTAGAGGCTCCGGTCGTCGAGCACGTACACCTTTTTGCCGCCCATCTGCCGCACCCACTCGGCGCCGACCTTGCCCTGCAGATCGTCCGCAGGCACCACGCGGAAGTAGCTGACCTTGCCCGACGGGCGATACACATCGGGCTCGTTCGGCTCGCCGAGGCCCGGTTTGGTCAGGCCCGGATACGTGTTGCCCGGCGAGATCATCGTCAGGTTCGCGCGGTTCACGATCGGCATGGCGATCTTGGCCGCGCCCGAGTTGTAGGTGCCGATGTAGAAGAGAATATCGGGGTCCTTCGAAGCGCGGTCCGCGTTGGCGGCCTCGACCTCGGGATCCCAGTCGCCCTTCTTCGCCGAGGCGTCGTCCCAGTCCTCGTACTCGATCTTGAAGTTGCCGACCTTGCCGCCGACCTCGTCGATCGCCATGCGGATGCCGTTGACGATGGTGGTGGTCTGCGCGTTGGCGCTGCCCGTGCGCGGCAGGCTGCTGATGATCTTGATGACGTCGGGATTTCCGCCCACCATCGCGGGCGGCGCTGGGGAGCCGGTTTTGGATTCGGCGGTCGGGGAGGGCGAGGGCTGCGTCTGGCATGCGATCGCGACGCACGCGACGAGCAGGATGATGCCCATCGGCACGCGTCGTAAAACCGGGCGTCGGTTCATCGGGACCTCTGGGGTGAGGGATAATCCCGTACCATTATCGGTCCCTCTTAGGCGCGTCAATGCACCCCCGTTTTCCGGGATCGCCGAGCGCCGACTTTGTTTGGGGACATGCGGCGCGCCTCGCGATGTGTGCCCCCAAACGCGGAGTCGCGGACAGGTTTTCAGTCGTCCCTGAAATATCCCGTTTACGCGGCGACTGCCGCGAACCATCGCGATCGCGTGACGTGAATGCCGATTTTCAGTCCGCGAATCAGCGAAAACAGGCGCTCGGGAACAAGGACAAAAACGCGGACCCTGATGGCCCGGAGCAGTTTGCTCAGGTTGAAGCCGCAGGCCGCGAGCGTCGCGTTGATCGCGTCGCCGTCCGACCCCTTGAGGTGGCAGCGGATCATCCGGTGATCGTGTTTCGTATGCCCGATGACCGGCTCGATCGCGGCCCGGCGTCGCCTGCGTCGCCGTTCCGCCCGC